>NZ_JBJLSG010000023.1:0-49838 GCF_050871925.1 Kineococcus gurbantunggutensis | reverse complement strand
GCCGCGCGCGGCGGCCCGGGGACCCGGCCGGTTCGGACGGCCCTGCGCCCGCTCAGTCCAGCACGGCCATCGCGTCGACCTCCACGAGCATCTCCTCGCGCGGCAGGCCGGTGAACACGGTGGTGCGCGCCGGCAGCACCCCGTCGGTGGTGCGGGCGGTGAGGAACTCCCCGTACGCCTCGTTCATCGCGGCGAAGTGCTCCCGGCCGGTCAGGTACACCCGCAGCACCACCACGTCGTCGAACGTGGCACCGCCGGCGCGCAGCACCGCCTCGACGTTGCGCAGCGTCCGCTCGGTCTGCGCGCGCACGTCCCCGGCGTGCACGTACTCGCCCGTGGCCGGGTCGACCGGGCCCTGCCCGGACACCTGCAGCACCGGGCCCTTGCGCACCCCCTGGGAGAACGTGTGCGCGGGGGCGGGGGCCTGGTCGGTGGTGACGGCGCTGCGGGTGCTCACGGGGGCCTCCTGGTGTCGGGTTCCGGTGCGGCGGCGCGGGTCCTCGACCCGGGCGCCCCGCGATGCTAGAACCGCGGGGACGAGACCTGCGGCGAGAGGCGGTTCCCGGTGACCCACGACGCCGGGCTGGTGGGGCCGCTGGGCCCGCGGCACAAGGCGGTCCCCGCGGGTGCGCGCGGGCTCACCGGCGCGGAGCTGGTCGCGCGCCGGCCCGGGCTGGCCGAGCTGCCCACGCCCCTGGTGACGCTGGACGCCGGTGCGCTGGAGCACAACGTCGCCACGATGGCGGCGTGGACGCGCGCGGCGGGGGTGGACCTGGCCCCGCACGGCAAGACCACGATGGCGCCCTCCATCTGGCGCCGGCAGCTCGACGCGGGCGCGTGCGGGCTCACCGTCGCCACGCCGTGGCAGCTGACCGTCGCCCTGGACGCGGGCGTGCCGTGGGTGCTGGCCGCCTACCCGGTGCTGGACCCCGGCGTGCTGGCCCTGCTGGCCCGCCCCCGCGCGGCCCGGGTCCTGGTGTGGGCCGACGGCCCCGACGTGGTGCGGCTGACCTCCGAGGGGCTGCGCGCCGCCGGGGAACCCGCGCAGCCCCTCGACGTCCTCGTGGAGCTCGGCGCCCCCGGCGGGCGCACCGGCGCCCGCTCCCTCGACGCCGCGCTGGAGGTGGCGCGCGCCGTGGCCGCCGCCCCGGGCCTGCGCCTGGCCGGCGTCGCCGGCTACGAGGGCGCCCTGGCCCACGACGCCTCCGCGCGGAGCCTGGCGCGGGTGCGCGCCTGGCTGGAGGACCTGCGGGCCCTGCACGAGCGGCTGGTCGCCGACGGCCTGCACGGCGAGGTGCCCGCCGGTCCCGGCGGCGGCCTCGTCGTCAGCGCCGGCGGCAGCGCCTACTTCGACCTGGTCGCCGAGGTCCTCGCGCCGCTGCACGACCCGGCGGGCGAGCGCGGCGCGCCGGTGCGGGTGGTGGTGCGCGCCGGCGCCTACGTCGCCCACGACGACGGCTTCTACCGCGGCATCACCCCGCTGTCGCGCACCGGCGGCGGGGAGGGTTTCCGCTCCGCGCTGCACGGCTGGGCGCGGGTGGTCTCGCGCCCGGAGCCGGGCCTGGCGCTGGCCGACGCCGGCAAGCGCGACCTGCCCTTCGACGAG
Source organism: Kineococcus gurbantunggutensis (assembly GCF_050871925.1). Classification (NCBI taxonomy): domain Bacteria; kingdom Bacillati; phylum Actinomycetota; class Actinomycetes; order Kineosporiales; family Kineosporiaceae; genus Kineococcus; species Kineococcus gurbantunggutensis. The sequence continues at coordinate 48,232 of NZ_JBJLSG010000023.1, read as the reverse complement.
GGCCTGCCGGAGGTGCAGGCCGTGCGCCGCGGCGGTTCCGGCGCCACCGAACCCCTTGCCGGGGCGAGCGTGAGCGCCTTGAACGACCAGCACGCGTTCGTGCGCCTGACGGGGGAGGCGGAGTCGCTGCGGGTGGGCGACGTGCTGCGCCTGGGGCTGTCCCACCCGTGCACCGCGTTCGACAAGTGGCAGCTGCTGCCGGTGCTCGACGACGCCTCCGCCCCGCAGCCGGTGCTGGTGGACCTCGTGCGCACGGTGTTCGGCTGAGGGGGCGGCAGCGGTGGCGGGACCCCCCGGCGACCTGGTGGTGCGCGGCGCGCTGCTCGTCGACGGCACCGGCGCCCCTGCCCGCCGCGGCGACGCGCTCGTCGTCGACGGGCGCCTCGCGCAGCTCGGCGAGGTCGGCACCACCGCCGGCGCGCGCGTCCTGGACGCCGCCGGCCTGGTCCTGGCGCCGGGTTTCATCGACATGCACTCCCACTCCGACCTGGCCGTCCTCACCGACCCCGAGCACCTGGCCAAGACCGCGCAGGGCGTGACCACCGAGGTCGTCGGGCAGGACGGGCTGAGCTACGCGCCCGTCGACGACGCCGTCCTGGACGTGCTGCGCGAGCAGCTCGCCGGGTGGAACGGCGTCCCGCAGGACCTGGACTGGGACTGGCGCGGGGTGGGGGAGTACCTCGACCGCGTCGACGCCGGCGCCGCCGTCAACGTGTGCCACCTCGTGCCGCAGGGCACCGTGCGGATGCTGGCCGTCGGCACCGGCGACCGGCCCGCCACCGCCGCGGAGCTGGACCGGATGCGCGAGCTGGTGGCCACCGCGCTGCGCGAGGGGTCGGTGGGCGTCTCCAGCGGGCTGACGTACAGCCCCGGCATGTACGCGGGCACCGACGAGCTGGTCGCGCTGTGCGCGGTGGCCGCGCAGCTGGGGGGCTTCTGGGCCCCGCACACCCGCTCCTACGGGCGCGGCGCGCTGGAGGCGTACGCGGAGGCGGTGCAGGTGGCGCGCCGCTCCGGGGCCGCGCTGCACCTGACGCACGCGACGATGAACTTCGGCGTCAACGCCGGCCGGGCCGGGGAGCTGCTCGCCCTCGTCGACGACGCCCTCGCCGCCGGCGTGGACGTCACCCTGGACAGCTACCCGTACCTGCCGGGCTCGACGACGCTGGCCGCGGTGCTGCCCGGCTGGTCCACCGCGGGCGGGCCGGGCGCCACGCTGCGCCGGCTGCGCGACCCGGGGGCGCTGCGGCGCATCCGCGCCGACCTGGAGGTCACCGGTTCCGACGGCTGCCACGGCGTGGTCGTGGAGTGGGACACCCTGCAGGTCTCCGGGGTGCGCGAGGCGGCGCTGTCCGGCGCGGTGGGCGCGAGCGTGGCGGAGCTGGCGCGGCGCTCGGGGCGCGCGCCGTTCGAGGAGTTCACCGACCTGCTGCTGCGCGACCGGCTGGGCACCACCGTCCTGCAGCACGTCGGCCACGAGCGCAACGTGCGCGAGATCATGGCCCACCCCCGGCACACCGTCGGCAGCGACGGGCTGCTGGTGGGCGAGCGCCCGCACCCGCGCGCCTGGGGGACTTTCCCGCGCTACCTGGGGCACTACGTGCGCGAGGAGGGCGTGCTGGGGCTGGAGGAGTGCGTGGCGCGGATGACCTCGCGGCCCGCGCGCCGGCTGGGGCTGGCCGACCGCGGCGTGCTGCGCCCCGGGGCCGTCGCCGACCTGGTGCTGTTCGACCCGGCCACCGTCGCCGCCGGCGCCACCTTCGAGGAGCCCCGGCGCACGCCGGTGGGGATCCCGCACGTCCTGGTCGCGGGCGTGCCCGTGATCGCCGACGGCCGGCGCACCCAGGCGCTGCCGGGCCGGGCGCTGCGCCGCGGCGCCGGGCCGGGCGGTTCCTGCGGCGCGCGCCCCTGACGGCGCGCCCGCGCGACCAGCGGTGTTTGCGCGAACACCCTCCGCGTCAGCGTGTCCCCCTTTAGGGTGACAAGAGCCGGTCGTCCCCCGGTGGGTCGACTCCCGGGGCGCGACCGGCGCGCACGTGCCGGTGGAGCAGGGGGGAGGTGGGAGGCGTGCCCGCAGCACCGCAGCACCCGCGGGAGGCCGAGCGGCTGGCGTCGCTGCGCAGCTACCAGGTGCTGGGCACCGGGGCCGACGCGGCGCTGGACGCGCTGAGCGCGGCGGCCGCCCGCGCGCTCGGCGCCCCCGCCGCCGTGGTCTCCCTGCTCGACGAGGACCGGCTGTGGCTGAAGTCCGCCCCCGGGCTGAGCGCCCTCGTCGGCTACGAGCACCACGAGGTCCCGCGCGAGCTGTCCTTCGCCGGCCACGTGCTCGGCGGGCACCCGCTGGTCGTGCCCGACGCCACCACCGACCCGCGCTTCGCCGACCTGCCCATGGTCACCGGGCCCGAGCACCTGCGCGCCTTCGCCGGCGCCCCGGTCACCGGCCGCGACGGGCTCGTGCTGGGCGTGCTGTGCGTGCTGGACCGCGTCCCGCGCGAGTTCGACGCGGGCGCCGTGCAGGTGCTCGCCGGCCTGGCCACCGCCGTCGCCGAGGTGCTCGAGCTGCGCCGCGCCGACGCCGCCGCCGGCCTGGACGCCCGCGACGTGCTCGCCGGCAGCCACCGGCTGCGCGCCGGCATCGACGCCGGGCAGATGGCGGTGCACTACCAGCCCGTGGTCGAGCTGACCACGGGCCGCTGGATCAGCGTGGAGGCGCTGGTGCGCTGGGAGCACCCCGAGCGCGGGCTGCTGCCCCCGGCGGCGTTCCTGCCGCTGGCCGAGGCCAGCGGCCTGGTCGTCCCGCTGGGCCGGCAGGTGCTGCGGACCGCGTGCACCCAGGTGGCCCGCTGGCGCCGCGAGGTCCCCGAGGCCGCCGACCTCTACCTGGCCGTGAACGTCTCCGGCCGCCAGCTCGACGAACCGGACGTGCACGAGGTCGTCGCGCAGGCCCTGGCCGAGTCCGGCCTGCCCGCGCAGGCGCTGATCCTGGAGCTGACCGAGACGTGCCTGCCCGGCGCGGGCGCGGAGGTGGACACCGCCCTGCAGCGCGTGCGCGACCTGGGCGTGCACCTGACCCTGGACGACTTCGGCGCCGGCTACGCCTCCTTCAGCCACCTGCAGCGCTTCCAGCCCGGCGCGGTGAAGGTCGACCGCTCCTTCGTGGCCGCCCTGGGCCGCTCCGAGCGCGACGACCTGCTGGCCGGGACGCTGATCGACCTGGGCCTGCGGCTGGGCTGCCACGTCGTCGCCGAGGGCGTCGAGCACCGCGAGCAGGTGGCCGCCCTGACCAGCAGGGGCGTGCGCCACGCCCAAGGGCACCTCTTCGGCGCCGCGCGCAGCGCCGCGGACCTGCGCCCCCTGCTGCACCGCGCCGCCGCCCGGCCCTCCTGCGGGCCCCGGGCCTAGGCTCGCCGGGGTGAGGGTCGTCGTCCCGGGCGGGACCGGTCAGGTCGGCGGGGTGCTGCGGCGCGCGCTGCGCGACCGCGGCGACGAGGTCACCGTGCTCAGCCGCCGGCCCGAGCGGCTGGAGGACGGCGTCCGCCACGTGCTCTGGGACGGGCGGACCCTCGGCCCCTGGGCCGCCGAGCTCGAGGGCGCCGACGCCGTCGTCAACCTCGCCGGCCGCACCGTCAGCTGCCGCTACACCGACGCGAACCTGCGCCAGATGATGGACTCCCGCGTCGACTCCACCCGCGCGGTGGGCCTGGCGATCGCCCGCGCCGCGCGCGCCGGGTGCGCACCGCGGGTCTGGCTGCAGATGAGCACCGCCACGATCTACGCCGACTCCCGCAGCCGGGGCGACGACCTGCCCCACGACGAGGTGGACGGCGTCCTCGGCGGCGAGGAACCCGACGTCCCGCTGTACTGGGAGTACAGCGTGCGCATCGCCCGGCGCTGGGAGCAGGCCCAGGCCGAGGCCGACACCCCCACCACGCGCCGCGTCGCGCTGCGCACGGCGATGGTGATGACGCCCGACCGCGGCGGCGTCTTCGACTACCTGTCGTGGATGGCCCGCCTGGGTCTCGGCGGGCCCGTGGCCGGCGGGCGGCAGTTCGTCTCCTGGGTCCACGGTGAGGACTTCGTGCGCGCCGTGGAGTTCCTCCTGGCGCGCGACGACCTCGACGGGCCGTTCATCGTCGCCGCACCGGGACCCGTGCCCCAGCGCGAGCTCATGCGCTCGCTGCGCGGCGCCTGGGGCCGCCGCCCCGGCCTGCCCGCCACCCGGTTCATGGCCGAGGTCGGCGCCCTGGCCCTGCGCACCGACACCGAGCTGCTGCTCAAGAGCCGCCGCGTGGTGCCCCGCCGCCTGCTGGAGGCGGGTTTCACCTTCGCCCACCCCGCCTGGGACGCGGCGGCGGTGGACCTGGTCGGGCAGGCGCGCGCGCTGCGGCGCCGGTGACCGCCGCGGTGGAAACCCCTCACCGCTGGACGGGGCGCGAGCGGTCAGTCGTGCGCCCGCCCCTCCCGCACCGGCACCGGGCGGCGCATCGCGACCCGCGGCCAGGCGTCCAGCCCCAGGTCGCGCTCGCGGCGCCGCACCGCGCGCAGCCCCGGGCCGAGCTCGGCCTCCGGGACCACCGCGAAACCGAGGCGGGCGTAGTACGGCGCGTTCCACGGCACCTCGGCGAACGTCGTCAGCGTCACCGCGGCGAAACCTCGCCCGGCGGCCCAGGCGGTCGCGGTCCCGATCAGCCGCCGGCCCAGCCCCCTGCGCGCCCACGCCGGGTGCACCGAGACCTGCTCGACGTGCGCGGCGCCGTCGACGACGTCGAGCAGGAGGTAGGCGACCGCGACGTCGGGGTCGACGTCGGGGTCGACGCCTGTGGCGACGCCGGCGGTGCCGTCGTCGGCGGTGGCCACCCACGCTCGCCCGTGGACCTGGTGGTCGCGCAGGTCCGCCGGCGCGGGCGGCTCGTCGTCGGCGACGGCGGCCATGCCGACGTCGCGGAACACCGCGCCCGCGGCCCGTTCGACCTCCCGCAACCGCCGCAGGTCGCGCAGCTCGGCTCGCCGGATCACACGGCACCGTCGCACACCGGGGCGGGCCCGCGCCTCCCCGTTCCCCGCCCGCGCCGACCGGGACGGGTCACCCGGTGCGTCCGGGCACCCCTGAGCCCTACCCTGCGCCGGTGACGACGGTGCGGCAGGTCCAGGTCACGTTCGACTGCGCCGACCCGCGGCGCCTGGCCGGCTTCTGGTGCCAGGTGCTGGGGTACGTCCTGCCGCCACCGCCCGAGGGTTTCGCCACGTGGGAGGACTTCGAGCGGACCCTGCCGCCGCAGCGGCGCGGGGCGGCGGCGGCGTGCGTCGACCCCACCGGGGCGGGTCCGCGGTTGTTCTTCCAGCGCGTCCCCGAGGGGAAGGTCGTCAAGAACCGGCTGCACCTGGACGTGCGGGTCGGCACCGGCCTGGTCGGTGCCGAGCGCGTCGCCGCGCTCGAGGCCGAGTGCGCGCGACTGGTCGCCCTCGGCGCGGTGCGGGTCCGGTTGCTGCCCGCCGACGGGTGGGACGAGTCCTGCCTGGTCGTGCAGGACGTCGAGGGCAACGAGTTCTGCCTCGACTGACCTCCCGGGCGCGACGGCCGGTCCCGACGGCCGGTCCCCGGCCGGCGAGGCCCGGAGACGCCCGGGAGCGCTGCGCGGCGCGGACCGGTGAGTCGCGCCGGCCCACCCGGTCCCCACCCCCGGGGCTCACCGGGAGCTCGGGCGAGGGTTCGCAGGACCGCTGAGGAGGGCACGTGCGCAAGGTCGTCGTCTACCACCTGCTTTCGCTGGACGGGGTGTCCGAGGAGCCCGGCGACTGGATGTCCGACACCGGTCGGGAGGTCTTCGACGACCTCGCCGCGGTGATCGCCACCCAGGACACCGTCCTGCTCGGCCGGGGCACCTACGAGTACTGGTCCGGGTACTGGCTCACCTCGACCGTGCAGCCGTTCGCGGACTTCATCAACGGCACGCCCAAGCACGTCTTCGCCTCCACCCGCCCCTCCCGGCACTGGCACGGCTCGACCTTCGTGACCGCACCCGCCGCCGAGCACGTGGCCCGCCTCAAGGAGGGTCGGGGCGGAGACATCGGCGTCCACGGCAGCACCACGCTGGCGCGCTCGCTCCTCCAGGCGCGGCTGGTCGACGAGCTGCGACTGGTCGTCGCCGCCTCCCTGGCGCGCTCCGGCCGCACGCTCTTCGACGCGGCCGGCGGCGACGCGACCGGCGGTGGCACCGCCACCCCGGTCCACGGCCTGCGGCTGGTCCAGGCCCGCTCCACCCCGGCGGGCTCGCTGCTGCTGCACTACGCCTGCTGAGGGCGGGACGAGCCCCGTGTCGGTCCCCCGTGCCACCGTGGACCACGTGACCCGGCTCGTCGTGGAGATCCACGTCCCCCTCACCCCCGCCACCGCCGCGGCGAACGGCGACTACCAGTACCCCTGGATCGACGAGGTCGAGGACCACCTGGCCGCGCTGGAGGAGGCGGGCGAGCTGGAGGTGCTCGACGACGGGGAGGAGGTCGGCGACGAGTACGTCTTCTTCGTCACCGGCCGCCCCGAGCAGCAGCTGCTGCGGGGCGCCTCGCGCGTCGCCGCCCGCGACGGGGTGCCCGCCGGGGCCTACGCCGTCGTCAGCACCGACGACAGCGGGGAGGTCGGGGCCGGTCGTCGCGTCGACCTGCCCGTCTGACGCCCGCGGAGCGGGGCCCTACTCGGCCTCCTCCTCGCGGGAGCGCCTGACGTACCAGGCGGCCAGGAAGTACAGCGCCACCAGCGTGAAGGTGATCTTCAGGAGCCACGTGAAGGCGCTGCCGTCGCCGTGCCCCACGGTCCAGGCCAGCGCGGCCGCGACCGCGTAGAGGATGCCGCTCCGCTTGGACTGCTCCAGCGTCTTCGTCGCTCGCCACCAGGGCTGTCGTGCCACGCTGGACAGTGTGACGGGCGCGCGGGGGTGGGCCCGGTGCCCGCCCGCCGTCCGGGCGAGCCCCGCCCCGGGGACGTGACGCACGCGACACGCCCGCGCGGGTCGCGGGAGCCCCCGCCCGGTGTTGAACGGAGTGCGAGGCGGTCCGGGCCCGACGGCACGGCCCGGCGACCGGCTCCCGCGCCCGCCGCGGGGAGCGCGCCTCGCGACCCCGACGGGCACGACGAGCGAGGCACGCATGGCCACCCCCTCCACCGACCAGCTGTGGGACCGCGTCGAGCGCTGGCGCGGGCACCCGCGCACCGCCCTCGACCTGCCCGACCTGCACCGGCTCACCCGCGAGGACCTGGACGACGACGCCTTCCGCGCGGCCGCGGTCGTCGCGATGGCCGGGCTCGGCGCGGACCGGCTCACCGCGCTGCTGGACCTGCGCGACGCCCTGGCCTCCGGAGAGGCCGACGAGTGGGCCGGCGCCTGGGCGCACGAGGTGGGCTGAGGCCGCTGCGGGCGGGCGCGCGCGGCGCTAGCGTCGTGCGGGTGCTGGACGCGCCCCCCGCCCCCCTGGCGCCGGCGCGCGCACCGTGGCGCGGCTGGGCCGGGGTGCGCGCCGCGCTGCTGGTCCTCTCGCTCGTGGTGCTCCTGGCCGCGCTGGTGGGCGGCGAGCGCGCCGCGGGCGTGCAGGAGCTGCGGGACGCCGCGCAGGCCGGCCGCCTGTCGAGCGTGCGGGTGAGCGGCGACCTGCCGGCGGGGGTCACCGGCGAGGTCGTCCAGCAGGTGCGCTGGCGCGACGGCTGGCGGCTGCACCTGACCGAGGTCCGCCTCGTCAGCCCGGGATCGCCCACCGGCACGGCCCCCGGCTCGACGGGCGGCGGGGCGGCGCTGCCGGTGACGACCCGCGACCTCGGGCAGGCCGTGCGCGCCTGGCAGCCCGGGGTGCCCGTGCAGCGCGTGGAGCGCACCGGCGGCCAGCTGTCCGCCGACGTGCTGGGCACCACCGTGCACGGCTGGGTCGTGGTGCTGCTGCTGGTGCAGGTGCTGGGCACGCTCGCGGTCCTGGTCGGCGCCCCCCAGCCGTGGTGGGCCACGCGCTGGGCGTGGTTCTGGCTGCTCTCCCTGCCCCTGGGTCCCGCGGCGTTCCTGCTGCTGTCCGGCCCCCTGCCCGGGCGCCCGCAGCACGCGCCCGGCTCCCGGCGCCTGCGCGGCGGGTGGGCCTTCGTCATCGCGGCGCTGCTCGCGCGCTCGACGCCGCTCAGCGGCGTCGTCACCCCCTGAGCAGCGCGCGCAGCAGCTCGCGCTGCTCGTCGTGGGCGAGGGGGAGGGCGTCCAGCTCGCGCGCGCCGAGCCAGGCGAGGGCCTCGTGCTCGTCAGGGCGCAGGTTCACCGGCGTGCCCCGCCAGCGCCGCACCCGCCAGGTGCTCAGGGAGAGCCCCTCGCCGGGCCGGTCGGCGGGCACGTGCAGGCGCGCCAGCGGCTGCACCGCGCGGGCGCTGACGGCGATGCCGAGCTCCTCGCGCAGCTCCCGGCGCAGGGCCCGCACCTCCGGCTCGCCGTCCTCCACGTGCCCGCCCGGCAGGGCCCAGCGCCCCGGGTGGGCGCTGCGGGTGCGGGCGCGCCGCGTGAGCAGGACGCGGCCGGCGCTGACGAGGGCCGCGGTGACGACGTGGTGCACCGGCGCAGTCCAGCACGGCGGCGTGCGTAGGCTCGAACCGTGAAGGCGTCGTCGCTGTTCATCATCAGCCTGATCGGGACGTCCGTGTCGGGTGCCGTGCTGGTGCTGCTCGTCCCCTCCTCGTTCCTGGCCGGTGGGCAGGGCGGCCAGTGGCCCTTGGGGGTGTGCGCGGGCCTGACCCTGGCCTTCGCCGCGGGGGCGCGGCGCTGGCGCCCACCGGCGTCCCACGACGGCTGAGGGGCGTCAGCGCGCGACCGTGCAACGGGCAGAGCCTCCCGCCCGGCGTGCTCGGCGGCGCGCACGAGCTCGTCCAGCTCGTCGCGGCCCGGGGTCCGCGCGCTGCTCACAGCAGCGGCAGCACCCGCTCGTGCAGGTCGCCGAGGTCGCCCAGCTCCAGGACGGTGCGCGACTCCGGCAGGCCCGCCCGGGGCCAGGCGACGCCGATGCCCAGCCGCCCGTCGCGGGGCAGCCGGTCGATCCAGTAGCGCGCCTGCATCTCGAAGTCGTCGTCGCCGCCGGAGCTGGGGCCCCCGGAGGAGTCGGCGAACCCGGCCAGGCCGTCGACCTCGACGTGCACCTGCGGCAGCGACCAGGACACCGCGCCGCCGCCGTCCGGGCCGGGCTCGCGCAGGTGCCCGAAGGTCTGCCGGCAGGCGGCCTCGGCCTGCACGCCGCGGGCGCGCAGCACGAACGGCAGCAGCAGCCCGCCGGTGTGGGCGAACACGCAGCGCAGGCCGGCCACGATGCCGGTGGCGCGGGCCAGGACGACGGGCCCGTGCACGACGGCGCCCAGCTCGTCCGGGGGCGCGGCCGGCGGCCAGCGGTGCGGCGTCACGCACCGAGCATGGGGCTGCGGGGCCCGGCGCCACAACGCCCCCGGGCGACCTCGGCAGCACCTCCCCGCGGTGCGGTGCGGTGCGGTGCGGTCAGCGGGTGCGCAGCCGCAGCACCGAGGGGTCCCGCGTCGGGCCGGGGTCCCCGGTGCGCGCGAAGCGCGCCCACGCCGCCCGCACCACCAGCCCGGCCCGGTGCACCTCCTCGGCGTCCGCGTCGCCCAGGACGAGCGCACCGCGCCAGGCGTCGGGGTCCTCGAACAGCAGCGGCAGCTCCACGGTGTGCGTGGCGCCCAGGCGGCTGCCGCGCGGGCGCCAGGGCACGCGGTACTCGGTGGCGGTGCCGCCCGCGGCGGCCAGCAGGCGGGCCAGCTGCCGGCTCGGGCGCGCGAACACCGCCTCCGTCGTGGCGGCGACGCCGGCCCGGCGCAGCACCGGGCCCACGAGCGGGGCGCCCAGCACCGGCACGCCGTCGGCGAAGAAGCTCGTCTCCTGCGCGGTGGTGCCGACCAGGACGTCCACGTGCGGGGCGGCCTCGCGCCAGCGCTGCTCGACCTCGGCCTCCGCGGGCAGCGGCGCGTGCCCGTACTGGGTGCCGAACGGCATCGCGCCGCGCAGCCCGAAGCGCCCCGCGGCGGCCTCGGCGGCGCGCTGGGCGGCCAGGACCCGTTCCAGCGGCGCGTCCTCGTCGAGGTCGCCGACGGCCAGGTCCATCGCCGCCTTGAGCCGCTCGCGCCGGCGGCGCACGCCCAGCGGGGCGCTCTGCACCACGGCCCGGCGGAACAGCCCGCGCGCGCCGTCGGCGGCCAGCAGGTGGGCGACGGCGTCGCCGCCGGCGGACTCGCCGAACACCGTCACCGCCCCCGGGTCGCCGCCGAACGCGGCGACGTTCTCCCGCACCCACCGCAGCGCCGCGAGCTGGTCCAGCAGGCCGAGGTTGGCGTGCCGGCGCCCGTCGGCGGAGGCGAGGTAGCCGAGCACGCCCAGGCGGTAGGTGACGTTGACGACGACGACGCGGTGCTCGGCGACCAGCAGGGCGGGGTCGTACACCGGCAGGTCGCCGCCGCCGGTGACGTAGGAACCGCCGTGCACCCACACCATCACCGGCAGCCGGTCCCCGGGGCCGGCGCCCTCGGGCACGGTGATCGCCAGGCGGTGGCACGCCTCGTCGAACTCCACGCCCGCGTAGGCGTCGCCCAGCTTGGCCTCGGCCGGGTCCGGCAGCTGCGGGCACGCCACCGCCGGGCGCGGGTCCTGCACGGCCCCGTCGGCCGCGGTCAGCGGCACCGGGGGCCGGAACCGCTGCGCGCGCGCGTAGAGCACGCCGCGCACGCGCACGACCCTGCCGTCGCCGGTGCCGGTGAACGTGCCGGCACCGGTGGTGAAGCTGCGCTGCGAGACCTCGGTCGCCACGGTCAGCAGCGTGGCAGGCGCCGCGCCCGGCGCGCGCGCCGGGGGACCCTCAGCCCGCGGGTGCCGCCGGCTGCGGACCCGGTCCCTCGTCGGCGTGGGCGACGTGCCGCAGCTGCCCCCACACCAGCACCAGGAACACCGCCGAGCCGGCGAAGGCGAACCAGAACGGCGCGGTGACGCCGAGGTCGCGGGCGAGCAGACCGCCCGCGCCGGAGCCGATGACGAGGCCGCCGAAGGTGCCGACGGCGTTGACCGAACCCACCCGGCCCTGCAGCTCGGCGGGCACGGCGCGCTGGCGCACGGTGATCGAGGTGGTGCCCCAGACGAAGGCGTGCACGCCGAAGACGAGGAACACCGGCAGCGCCACCCACGGGGAGGTGGTCAGGGCCAGCGCGGCGTGGGTGAGGGTCTCCACGACCAGGCCGGCGCGCATGAGGTTCCCCAGGCTGACCCGCCGGGTGATCGCCCCGTAGGCCAGGGTGCCGACCAGGCCGCCGACGGCGCCGACGGTCGTCACCAGGCCGTAGCCGACCTCGCCCAGCCGCAGGCGCTCGGTGGCGTACAGCACGAGCACCGACCAGGCGGCGCCGAAGGTGGTGTTGAAGACGAAGACGGTGAGCACCAGCGTGCGCACCGCGGCGTGGTGCGCCGTCCAGCGCAGCCCCTCGGCCACGTCGTGCCGCACCCGCGAGCGGGGGCGCCCGCCCCGGCGCGGCGGCAGCACCAGCCGGCTGACGAGCACCGCGGCCAGCGCCATCAGCGCCGCCTGCGCGGCGAAGGGCAGGAACGCGCCCGCGGTGAACAGCGCCGCGCCCAGGGGCGGGCCGGCGAGCTGGTTGACGGTGATGAAACCCGTCTGCAGCCGCACGTTGCCGGCCGCCAGGTCCTCGCGGGCCACGAGCAGCGGCAGCAGGGTGCTGGAGGTGTTGTCCGCGAACACCTCCGCGGTGGCGACGAGGAACAGCGCCACCAGCACCACCGCGACCGGGGCGCGGCCGGTGGCGATCGCCACCACCAGCAGCGCGAGCACCAGCGCGCGCACCGCGTCCACCGCGACGACGATCCTGCGCCGGTCCAGGCGGTCGGAGAGCACCCCCGCCCACAGGCTGAACAGCAGCGGCGGCAGCCACTGCGCGGTGGCGGCCAGCGCCACGAGGAACGGGTCGTCGGTGGTGGAGGCCACCAGCAGCGGGCCGGCGGCCAGGGCGATGCCGTCGCCGAGGTTGCTGGCCCACCCCGAGGCCAGCAGCCAGCGGAAGCCCCGGCCCAGGCGCGCGGGGACCAGGGCTTCGACCAGGGAGGGCACCGGCTCACCCTCCCAGAAACCCGGTGACGCACCGCCAGGGGTTTCCGTACGGTCGCCGGGTGGGCACCACGGGCGGGCGGGTCGTGTCGGTGAACGTCGGGCGGGAACGCCCGGTCGCCGCCAAGGGCGGCACCAGCGGCATCGACAAGCGCCCGGTGGACGGGCCGGTGGCGGTGCGCGCGCCCGGCCCGAAGGGCGTCGGCGGCAGCGGCCTGGCCGGCGACCACGTCAGCGACACCGCGAACCACGGCGGGGACGACCAGGCCGTGTACGCCTATGCGCGCGAGGACCTCGACGCGTGGGCGGCGGAGCTGGGCCGCGAGCTGCGCTGCGGGGTGTTCGGGGAGAACCTCACCACCGCCGGCGTCGACGTCACCGGCGCGGTGATCGGGGAGACGTGGGAGGTGGGCACCGCGCTGCTGCAGGTGAGCTGCCCGCGCATCCCGTGCGTGACGTTCGCGGTGTGGCTGGGCGAGCGGCGCTGGCTGCCGCGGTTCACCGCCGCGCGGGTGCCGGGCGCGTACCTGCGGGTGCTGCGCGCGGGCGAGGTGCGCGCCGGGGACGCGGTGCGGGTCCTCGACGTGCCCGGGCACGGCGTGGACGTGGCCACGGCGTTCGCGGCCCTGACGACCAGCCCGGGGCTGCTGCCGCTGCTGCGCGCGGTGCCGCAGTTCCCCGCCGAGGACCGCCCGGCGCCGGCGCGCCGCCCCGGCGTGTCCTGACGCCCGCGGCCGGGGGAGGGCTCAGCGCCCGCTGCCGGGCACGTGCGACCAGGCGTGCACACCGCCGGGGCGCGCCTCCCAGCCCCAGGAGGAGGACAGCCCCGAGACCAGCGCCTCGGAGTGCTCGCTCAGGTGCAGCACCCGCGGGCCGCGCAGGTCGACGCCGACGAGCAGGCCGCCGTCGGCCTCGCCCACGCGCACGGCGGTGGGCACGGCACCGCCCTCGGTGCCCTCCAGCAGCTCCGCGGCCACGAGGGCGGCGTCGTCGCCGCGCTCGCCCAGCCCGCACCGCTCCGCCTCCAGCCGGACCAGGCGCCGCGCCGCGCGCAGCGCCCCCTCACCCAGCAGCCCGAGCTCGACACCGCTGCCCGACGCTCCGTCCACGACCGTCCTCCACCTCGTCGAGGACGCCGCGCCGTTGGACGGTCCCACGGGGGAAGTACCCCGGGCGAACGGTCCCCACACCTGCGGACCGCCGCGCGGGCCGGCGCGGCGGTCCGACGTGCGGGCCGCGCGCGCCCGGCGAAGGATGCCCGGGGAACGCACCACCCGAGGAGGCCGAGAGCATGACCAGCGCACCGCTGGAACCGCGCCCGCAGCAGAGCGCGCGGCCGGACGCGTCCGACGTGGCCGGCGACGCCGCCGCGAACGGCCCCGCGCAGACCACCGGCGAGCCGGGCACCGCGCAGACCCCGCCGGGCTACCCCGAGCCGGAGGAGGGCGACGCCGCCGAGGGCCCGCTCGCCGGGCGCGACCCCGCCCTGCTCGGCGACCTGGCCCACCCCGGCGCCCCCGAGCACCACGGCCCGCCCCGGCGGGGCTGAGGCCGCTCAGCCGGCGGCGGGCTCCAGCACCAGCGAGCGCGGCGGCGCCACCGGTCCCGGGCGGGGCACGCCACCGTCCGGGGCCGGGGTCACGCGCCCCAGCACTCGCGCCCCGCGCGCGCCGGTGCACCCCGGTTCGCTGCCGGGCAGGCCGTGCAGCCCCGCCCAGCCCAGCAGCGCGAACGCCACCGCCTCCTTGGCGTCGGGCGGGCAGCCCAGCTCCCCGCTGGTGACCACGGCCACCCCGGGCAGCCGCTCGGCGAGCGCGGCCAGCAGGACGGGGTTGCGCACGCCGCCGCCGGAGGCGAGCAGCCGCTCCAGGCGCGCCGGGCGCACGGCGTCGGCGACGGTGACCGCCGTCAGCGCCGTCAGCGTGGCCACCAGGTCCGGCAGGTCCGGGCGGCGCCCGGTGCGCGCCAGCGCCTCGGCGACGTGACCGCCGTGGAAGAGCTCCTTGCCGGTGCTCTTGGGCGCCGGGCGCGCGTAGTACGGCTCGGTGAGCAGGTGCGCCAGCAGCACCTCGTCCACGGTGCCCGCGGCGGCCAGGCGCCCGTCGCGGTCGAAGGCGCCCGGCACCGAGGGGTCGGCGGCCACCACCGCGTCGACCAGCGCGTTGGCCGGGCCGGTGTCCCAGGCGCGCACCGCCTCCCCGGGCGCGCACACAGTGACGTTGGCGATGCCGCCGAGGTTCAGCGCCCCGGCGCGGCGCCCGGCCGCGGTCAGCGGGGCCAGCAGCAGCCGGTCCAGGAACGGCACCAGCGGCGCGCCCTGCCCGCCGGCGGCGACGTCGGCGGCGCGCAGGTCCGAGAGCACCGGCAGGCCGGTGGCCTCGGCGATCCACGCCGGCTGCCCCACCTGCAGGGTGCCCAGCGCGCGCCCGTCGCGCACCCAGTGGTGCACCGTCTGCCCGTGGCTGCACACCGCGTCCACCGCCGTGCCCGGCGGCAGCGCCGCCAGCGCCGCCAGCGCGGCGGCGGCGAACTCCTGCCCGACGCGGGTGTCCAGCTCGCACAGGGCCGCCGCGCTGGAGGGGTTCGGCGGCAGCGCGGCCACCAGCGCCGCGCGCAGCGCGGGGGAGTAGGGCACCGAGCCGGTGTGCTCCACGCGCCCGCGCAGGTGCGCGCCCTCGGCGCGGAAGCGCACCACCGCGGTGTCGATCCCGTCGTGGGAGGTGCCCGAGATCATCCCCAGCACGCGCATCAGCGCACCCCCGGCACCCGCGAGAGCCGGCCGCCGGCGGCCTCCAGCGCCCGGCGCGCGGCGTCGGCGTCCACGCCCAGCGCCAGCGCCGCGATCGCCGTCTTGGCGTGCCAGCCCGCCGCGCGCAGCGCCTCCTCGGCGCGCGCCCCGTCCACCCCGGCGGCCGCCTGCACGATGCGCACCGCGCGCCGGCGCAGCTTGGCGTTCGTGGCGCGCACGTCGACCATGAGGCTCCCGTGGGTCTTGCCCAGGCGCACCATCGTCAGCGTCGAGACCGTGTTGAGCACCATCTTCGTGGCGGTGCCCGCGCGCATCCGGGTGGAGCCGCGCAGCACCTCCGGGCCCACGACGACCTCCACGGCCAGCTCGCACGCCGCCGACAGCGGCGTGCCCGCGTTGCAGGACAGCCCCACCGTCAGGCAGCCCAGCTCCCGGGCCCGGCGCACCGCCCCCAGCACGTAGGGGGTGCGCCCGCTGGCGGCGATGCCCACGACGGTGTCCAGCGGCCCGGCGCCCAGCGCCTCCACGTCGCGCGCGCCGGCGCCGGCGTCGTCCTCGGCGGCCTCCACGGCGCTGGTCAGCGCGGCCGGCCCGCCGGCGATGAGCCCGACGACCACGCCGGGGTCGGTGCCGAACGTGGGCGGCACCTCGGCGGCGTCGAGCACGCCCAGGCGCCCGGAGGTGCCCGCCCCGACGTGGACCAGGCGCCCGCCGCGGGCCATGCGCTCCGCGGCGGCGTCCACGACGGCGGCGATCGCGGGCAGCTGCGCGCGCACCGCGGCGGCCACCTGCGCGTCGGCGTCGTTGACCAGCCGCACCAGGTCCAGCGTGCCCATCGCGTCCAGGTCCGCCCCGGCGCCGTCCAGCGCCTCGGTGGTCAGCGCGTCCAGGCCCGCGCCGCTCGTCCCGCCCGTCCCGCCCGTCCCGCCCGGTCCGCCCGCACCGTCCCCACCGCCCGCACCGTCCTCACCGCTCGTGCCGATCGTGCCGCTCACCGTCGCCCCTCCCGCTCGCCGACCGCCTCGTACGTCGCCCGCAGCGCCGCCACCGCCGGGGCGCCCAGGCGCTGGGCGACGGCGGCCAGCAGGCAGTCCGCCAGGAACAGGGCGCTGGCCCGTCCCGCGGTGGCCCCGGCGCGGTAGGCGGTCTCGCGCCCGGCCGCGACCAGGACGTGCTCGGCGGTGCGCGCCAGCGGGCCGGTGGCCGAGCCCGTCACGGCCACCACGCTCGCGCCGCGCTCGCGGGCCCGCCCGGCGGCGGCCAGCACCTCGCGGGTGCGCCCGGAGTGGCTGACGACGAGGGCGGCGTCGCCCGGGCGCAGCAGGGCGCTGCTGACCAGCGCCGCGTGCGGCTCGGTGCGCAGCCGGCTGAGCAGCCCCAGCCGCGAGGCGCCCAGGTCGACGTGGCGGGCGACCAGCGCGGAGACGCCCACGCCGTAGCAGTCCACGACGCGCGCGCCGGCCAGGGCGGCGGCGGCCGCGGCCAGGGCGGCGGTGTCCAGGGCGGCGGCGGTGGCGGTGACGGCCTCGCGCTCCAGCGCGGCCAGGGTGGCCACGACGGCGCCGAGGTCGCCGCCCTCGGCGAGGTCGCCGGTGATCAGCGCGATGGGCTCGTCGGCGCCCGCCCCGCCGCCCGCCCCGCCGGCGGCCGCGGCCAGCGCCAGGCGCAGCTGGGGGTAGCCGGCGAACCCCAGCGCGCGGGCGGTGCGCACGACGGTGGCCTCGCTGGTGCCGGCGCGCCCGGCCAGGCCGGTGACGGTGAGCTGGGCGGCGCCGGCGGGGTCGTCCAGCAGCGCGCGCAGCACGCGGGCGCCGGAGGCGGTGGCGCCGGGCAGGGCGCCGAGCAGGTGGGTGCGCAGCGCGCCGGGTGGCGGCGGGGCGCCGGGGTTCGGCACGTGGACCCTCCCGGGACGGCGGGGCGCCGGGCGGGGACGGTCGCCCGCCGGGCTCTGGCAAGAACTTTCATCGGCGTGTACGTTCGTGTCAACTTCCTTCACCGACGTCCCCGGGAGACCCGCGTGAGCACCCCGCCCCGAGGCCACCTGGTCCGCTCCGAGATCGCCGAGCAGCCCGCGGTCGCCGAGCGCGTCCTGTCCGCCGCCGGCGGGGAGCTGGCCGCCGTGGCCGCCCGCCTGCGCGAGGCCGCCCCGCGCACCGTGCTGCTGACCGCCCGCGGCACCAGCGACCACGCCGCCCTGTACGCCAAGTACCTGATCGAGGTCGGCCTGGGCCTGCCCGCCGGGCTGACCTCCACCTCCACCCTGACCGTCTACGGCGCCACCCCGGACCTGCGCGGGGTGCTGTGGATCGCGGTGAGCCAGTCCGGCGGCTCCCCGGACCTGGTGGAGTCCACCGCCGCCGCCCGCCGCGCCGGCGCGCTGACCCTGGCCGTCACCAACGACCCCGCCTCGCCGCTGGCCGGCGCGGCCGAGCTGCACCTGGACGTGCACGCCGGCCCGGAGCTGGCCGTGGCCGCCACCAAGAGCTACACCGCCCAGCTGCTGACCCTGTGGCTGCTGGTCACCACCTGGCGCGGGGCCGGCACCGACCCCGCGCACGCCCTGCCCGGGCTGCTGCGCAGCGCCGTGGAGGCCGACGACGTCGCCGCGGTCGCCACCCGCTACCGCTTCGTGGACCGCCTGGTGGTCACCGCCCGCGGGTACTCCTACCCCACCGCGCGCGAGGCCGCGCTGAAGCTCATGGAGACCTCGTACCTGTCGGCGCAGGCCTTCTCCGCCGCCGACCTCATGCACGGCCCGCTGGCCATGGTCGACGCCGACCGCCCCGTCATCGCGGTCGTGCCCGAGGGCCCCGGCGGGCAGGCGATGGCCCCGGTCCTGCACGCCCTGCGCGAGCGCGGCGCCGACGTGTGCGCGGTCGCCCCGCCCGGCCTGGCCCCGGGGGCCACCGTGCGCTTGGCCGTGCCCGCCGGGATCCCCGAGGACCTCGCGCCGGTGGTGCAGATCGTGCCCCTGCAGCGCCTGGCGCTGGAGATGGCCGTGGCCCGCGGGCTGGACCCCGACGCCCCCCGCGGGCTGCGGAAGGTCACCCAGACCCGGTGAGCACCGGCACCGTCCTGCTCACCGGCGGCGACGTGCGCACCGGCCGGCGGGCCCTGCCCGGCGGCTGGGTGCTGCTGCGCGGCGGGCAGGTCCTCGCCCTGGGCGCCGGCGAGCCGCCCGCCGCCACCGCCGCCTCCGCCGCGGAGGTCGTCGACGCGCGCGGCCGGCTCGTCGTGCCGGGGTTCGTGGACCTGCACTGCCACGGCGGCGGCGGCGCGGAGTTCGGCGGCACCGGCGCGGGCGCCGTCGCCGCCGCGCGCACCGCCGCCGCGCTGCACCGCGCGCACGGCACCACCACCCTGGTCGCCAGCCTCGTCAGCCGCCCCGTCGACGAGCTCGCGCAGACCCTCGCCGCGCTGGAGGACCTCGTCGCCGACGGCGTCCTGGCCGGCGTGCACCTCGAGGGCCCCTGGCTCAGCCCCCACCACCGCGGCGCGCACGACGCCGCCCTGCTGCGCGAGCCCGAGCCCGCCGACGTGGACCGGCTGCTGCGCACCGGCCTGGTGCGCGCGGTCACCCTGGCCCCGGAGCTGCCCGGCGGTCTGGCCGCCGTCGAGCGCGTCGCCGGCCACGGGGCCGTGGCCGCCGTCGGGCACACCGGCGCCGACGAGGCCGTCGCCCGCGCCGCCGTCGACGCCGGCGCGCGCCTGGCCACCCACCTGTTCAACGCCATGCCGCCGGTGCACCACCGCGACCCCGGCCCGGTGCTGGCGCTGCTGGAGGACGAGCGCGTGGCCGTGGAGCTCATCGCCGACGGGGTGCACCTGCACCCGCTGACCGTGGCCCACGCCGCCCGCAGCGCCGGGCCGGGCCGCACCGCCCTGGTCACCGACGCGATGGCCGCCGCCGGCGCGCCCGACGGCACCTACCGCCTCGGCGGGCTGGAGACCGTCGTCGAGGCCGGCGTGGCCCGCCTGGCCGGCGGCGGCGCCATCGCCGGCAGCACCCTGACCCTGGACCGCGCGCTGCGCTTCGCCGTGACCGACGCCGGCGTCCCGCTCGAGGACGCCCTGGCCGCCGTCACGAGCACGCCCGCGCGGCTGCTGGGCCGCGCCGACCGCGGCCACCTGGAGGTGGGCGCGACCGGCGGCGCGGTCGTCCTGGACGCGCGGCTGCGCCCGGTGCGGGTCCTCGCCTGACCCGCACCGGGCGCAGCCGGGGCACCTGCGCTCACAGACCGCCGACGGGCGGCTCACCGGTGTCCGGCACCAGCACGGGGGTGTCCTCGCGCAGCGTCTGCCCGCGGAAGAACGCCCGCAGCCGCACCGCGCACAGCAGCATCAGCGGGATCCCCAGCACCAGCATCCCCACGCCGATGACGAACACCCCGCCCAGCGTCCCGAAGCGGGTGTTGCCGTACTCGGGGTCGAGCATGTCCACCGCGCTCTGCCCGAACGCCCACAGCATCGCCAGGCCGCCCACCAGCGGGAACACCCCGCGCATCAGCGCGTCGCGCACCGAGCGGGTCAGGGTCCGGCGGAAGAACCACACGCACGAGAACGCGGTGACCCCGTAGTAGAACGCCACCGCCAGGCCCAGCGAGGCGATGGAGTCCTGCAGCGCGTTCTGGCTCACCACGGAGAGCACCACGTAGAAACCCACCGCCGCCGCGCCCATGACGGCCGTGCCGAACGAGGGCGTGCGGTACTTCGGGTGCACCCGCGCGAACCGCTGCGGCAGGGCGCCGTAGACGGCCATCGACAGGGTGCCGCGCGCCGTCGGCAGGATCGTCGTCTGCGTGGAGGAGGCCGCCGAGACCGCCACCGTCAGCAGCAGCAGCGAGGAGGCCACCGCCCCGCCGACCGGGTCGCCCAGCACGCTGAGCACGTCGTCGGCGTTCTCCTCGTTGCGCAGGCCGATGCCGGTGTCGCCGAAACCGGCGTACGCCTGCACCGCGACCGCGACGAGCACGTACGTCACCAGCAGGATCACCGTGGCCAGCAGCGCCGCCCGGCCCGGGGTGGAACCGGAGTCGCGCGTCTCCTCGGTGACCGCCAGGCAGGCGTCCCAGCCCCAGTAGATGAACACGCACAGGATCACCGCCTCGGCCACCGCCGAGGCGCTCACGCCCACCGGCGAGAACCACTCCCAGCGCGGCCGCACCGCCTGCGGGCCGGCGTTGCCGGTCAGCACCAGGTACAGCGCCGCCACCGCCAGCACGCCCAGCACCACGAACTGCACGATCACCAGGACGTTCTGCACCTGCTCGGAGATCTTGATGCCGCGGTAGCTCACCCAGGTCATCCCCGCGATGAACACCACGCCCAGCAGCACCCGCAGCACCGGGTGGTCGGCGGCGCCGCCCAGCCCGAGGAACCGCAGCGTGTACACCGCGGAGATCTCCGCGACGTTCGCCAGCACGATGATCGCCGAGACCGCCACGCCCCAGCCGCCCATCCAGCCCACCCACGGGCCGAACGCCTTCGTCCCCCACGTGAACGTCGTCCCGCAGTCCGGCGCCGCGCGGTTCAGCTCCCGGTAGGCGAACGCCACCAGCAGCATCGGCGCGAACGCCACCAGGAACATCGCCGGCGCCCTGTCGTGCACCGCCAGCACCACGTACCCCAGGGTCGCCGCCAGGCTGTACACCGGCGCCGTCGCGCCCAGCCCGATGACGGTGTTCCCCCACAACCCCAGGGCCGCCGGCCGCAGGCCCTTGCCGTTCTCCACGACCGTGACGGCGCCGTCCGCGCCCTGCCGCTCCGCCAATTCTGCTCCTCGCGCCCGGGCCAGATCCAGCCGGCAAGGGTATCCCGCGTTCAACCACCCCCGGCGCGCCGGAGCGCGTCGCCCCGCCCGCCCGGCGCCCTGTTGTGCGAGCGCCCGGGGAGGCGGACGATCGGCACAGGGTGGGACCGCGCCCCGCCCCCGGACCGCGAGGAGGCGGTGTCGTGGACGAGCAGACCCCCGGCGTGCTCGATCGGGGGGCGCCCGGCGGGCGCACCACCGTCGGCTGGTCCGGTTCCGGCGCCTCGCGGCGCGCGCTGCGCTGGGCGCTGCTGGAGGCCTCCGCCGCCGGCGGGGCCGTGCACGTCGTCGCGGTCGACCCCCCGCACGGCGAGCCGCAGCCCGCCGCGCGCACCCGCGGCGGCCCGCCGCCGCGCCTGACCGTCCTGCCCTCCGCCTCCCTGGCGCCCGCGCTGGCCGAGGAGCTGGCGCACCTGCCGGGACGGTGCCCGCCGGTGACCACCTCCGTCGTCACCGGCGACGCCGCCACCGGCCTGCTCGTGGCCGCCGCCGCCGGCGGCTGGCTCGTCCTGGGCTGCGGCCGGCGCGTGGCCGCCCTCGGCCCCGGCGACGGGCACGTGCTGCGCCGCTGCGTGCCCCGCTCGCCCGTGCCCGTCGTGCTGGTGGGCCCGCAGGCCGTGCTGGCCGCGCCGCGGCGCCTGCTCGTCGTCTCCGACGCCGCCTTCGCCGCCGCCTCCGACGCTGCGGTGGACTTCACCGCCCGCCGCGCCGCCGCCACCCGCTGCGGGGTGCGGCTGCTCACCGCCTGGACCTCCCCGCCGGAGCCGCCCGGCCGCGCGCGCCGCTCCCCGGTGGCGCTGCAGCGGCACCGCACCACCCGCGAGCGCCTGGCCGCCGCCTCGCGCCGCCCGGTGGTGGCCGACCTCGTGCACGGCCGCCTGGGCGACGCCGTGGCGCGCGGCGCCCACGTCGGCGACCTCGTCGTGGCCGCCACCGCGGACGCCGCCGCGCTGCCGCTGCGCACGCTGCGCGCCCCCGCGGTGCTCGTGCCGCCCGCCTCGCGCACCGTCGTGCTGCCGGACGCGGGGACCGCGGCCGCCGGCGCGGTGGACGTGCGGGCGCGCGGGGCGGTGCGCGGGTGAGGGGGATCGACGCCCGCTGCGCGGCGGTCTACGGTGGGGGCGGCTGAAACGCCAGCCGCCCGAGCCGCGCGACGGCCACGCCGCGCGGCCGCACCGACGGGGGTGCCCGTGCCCGCCCTTCCCCTCAACACCCGCTTCCCGCTGACCCCGGCCGCCCGGGGGCCCCACCCGGCCGACGCCGACGAGGCGCAGCTGCACCTCGCCCTCGACGACGGCCCCGGCCCGCGCTGCGCCCACCTGCGCGCCCGCGGCGAGCTGGAGGCCTCCACCGCCCACCTGCTGCTCGACGCCGTCGACGGCTCCGTGCGGCGCGGGCGCCACGACCTCGAGCTGGACCTGGCCGACGTCGTCTTCTGCGACGTGCGCGGCATCGACGCCGTCCTCACCGCCCGCGTCAGGCTGCGCGCGGCGGGCGGTGAGCTGCACCTGCAGGGGGTGCGCCCCTTCCTGCACCACGTCCTGCGGGTGCTGCACCTGGACGAGGTCGTCGCCGGCTGACCCCGCCGGCCGACCCCGCCGGCCGACCCGCCCGCTGACCCCGCCCGCTGACCCCGCCAGCGCCGCACGGGCGCGGGCGGCGCCCGTGCGGCACGCTGGCGCCGTGACCGTCCCCGCGCCCCGCCCGGCGCCCGCCCGCCGGCCCGGCCGCGCTGGCTAGCACCGGCTGGGACCGCTCCTGGCGCGCCCTGGCCGCCGTCTACGCCCCGGCGGCGCTGTTCAGCACCAGCCAGGGCGCCGTGCTGCCGGTGCTGCCGCTGACCGCGCGCGCCGTGGGCGCGCCCGTCGCGGTGGCCGCCCTCGTCGTCGCCCTGCTGGGCGTGGGGCAGGTCGCCGGCGCCCTGCCCGCCGGGGCGCTGACGGCCCGGGTCGGCGAGCGCCGGGCGATGCTCGCGGCCGCCGCGGGCTCGGCCGCCGCCCTGGCCGGTGCGGCCCTGGCCCGCTCGGTCGCCGTGCTGGCGCTGTGCGCGCTGGCGCTGGGCCTGGCGGCGGGGGTGTGGGGGCTGGCCCGGCAGTCGTACCTGACGGCGGCCGCGCCGGTGCACGTGCGGGCCCGGGCGCTGTCCACCCTGGGCGGGGTCGGGCGCATCGGGCTGTTCGCCGGGCCCTTCGCCGGCGCCGCCGGCAGCGCCGCCCTGGGCCGGCCCGGCCCCTACGCCGTGGCCGGCCTGGCGGTGCTGGCCGCGGCCGTCGTCGTGCTCGTGCTGCCCGACCCGCAGGCACCGCCGGAACCGGGCGCGGCGGGGGGCGACCCCGCGGCGCCGGGGCGGCGGGCCGGGGTGCTGGCCGTGGCCCGCGAGCACGCCCGGCTGCTGGGCACGCTGGGCGCGGCGGGCCTGGCGGTGCAGGCGGTGCGCCAGTCCCGGCAGACGGTGCTGCCGCTGTGGTGCGAGCAGACCGGCCTGGACGCCACCGCCACCAGCCTGGTGGTGGGCCTGTCCGGCGCGGTGGACACCGCGCTGTTCTACCCGGCGGGCGCGGTGATGGACCGCTTCGGCCGCCGCGCCGTGGGGGTGCCCTCGATGCTCGTGCTGGGCGCCGCGCACGCGCTGCTGCCGCTGGCGCACTCCGCCGGCGCGGTGGCGCTGGTGGGGGCGCTCATGGGGCTGGGCAACGGCATGGGCGCGGGGCTGGTGATGACGCTGGGCGCCGACGCCGCCCCGCCCGGGCGGCGCGCGCAGTTCCTCGGCGCCTGGCGCCTGGTGACGGACACCGGCGTGGCCGCCGGGCCGCTGCTGGTGGGCGCGGCCGCCGGGGCCGCCGGGCTGGCGGTCGCCGGCGGCGGGGTGGCGCTGCTGGCGCTGGGGGCCGCGGCCGCCCTGGCGGCGTGGGTGCCGCGCGGGCGCCCCCGCTGAGCAGCGCCGCGACCGGTGCGAGCGGTGCGGCCGGTGCGCGCGGGCCGGGCCGGGCGGCCCGGCCCGGGAGGGCTCAGCGCTCGGCGCGCAGGGCCGCCACGAGCTCGGGCAGGACGGCGGCCGCCCGCTCGTGCGGGACCTGGCAGGTGCCGGCCGCGACGTGACCGCCGCCGCCGTGCGCCAGGCACACCGCGCCGACGTCGGCGGGGGAGGTGCGGTCCACGATGGACTTGCCGATGGCGAACACGGTGTTCTGCTTGGCCCGGCCCCACATGACGTGGATCGACACGCGCGCCTGCGGGAACAGCGCGTACACCAGGAAGCGGTTGCCGGCGTGGATGACCTCCTCCTCGCGCAGGTCCAGCACGGCGACGTCGCCGTGCAGGGTGGTCACCCGCTCCAGCTGGGCGCGGAACAGCTCCGCCTGCGAGCGGTACAGCTCCACGCGCTCGGCGACGTCGGGCAGGGCGAGGATCTCGTCGACGTCCTGGTACGTCATGCAGTGCTCGATGAGCTGCATCATCAGCTGGTAGTTCGAGATCCGGAAGTCGCGGAAGCGGCCCAGGCCGGTGCGGCTGTCCATGAGGAAGTTCAGCAGCGTCCAGCCGGTCGGCTCCAGGATCTCCGTGACGTCGTAGGCCGCGGAGTCCGCCTGGTCCACCGCGCGCATCAGCTCGTCGGAGACCTTCGGGAACCGCGCCGCACCGCCGAAGAACTCGAACACCACGCGCGCCGCGGAGGGGGCCTCGGCGTCGATGACGTGGTTGGCGGCCCCGCCGGCGCGCAGCGTCTCGGAGTGGTGGTGGTCGAAGACCACGTGCGCGCGCGCGTCGTAGGGCAGGTTCGTCAGGACGTCCCGCTCCGTGATCTCCACCGTGCCGTCCTGCACGTCCTTGGGGTGCACGAACGTGATCTCGTCGACGAGGTCGAGCTGGCGCAGCAGCACCGCGCACACCAGCCCGTCGAAGTCGCTGCGGGTCACGAGGCGGTACGGGCCGGCGGACAGGAGGTTCTCCGGAGCGGTCACGGCTGTCCCATCGGCACGCGCACCGCCCACCTTGAGCCCCGCGCGCCGGATTCCCCGCGCCGGATTCTCCGCGGCGGGTCCGCGCGACGGGTCCGCGACCCCCGCGCCGGCGTGCCCCCCGGCGGGGGGAGGCCCCTCGCGCCGCTGGTCCGGGCAGGTGTCCGCCGCACCGCCGCGGCCGGTCGCGGCGCTACGCTCGGGACACCATGGCACTTCGCGCGGGCCGGGAGCGGGACGAGCCGCCGGCGGACGACGGGACCCCCGGCACGCAGCCCGTGGACCCGTTCACCACGATCTTCACGGCCTCGCCGGTGCCCATCGGGCTGTGCGAGGGCGGCGTCTTCATCGCCGTGAACCCCGCGCTGTGCGAGCTGATGGGCCGCCCGGAGTCCGAGCTGCTGGGCTCCTCCACGGTGCCGTTCACCCACCCCGACGACCTGCACGTCAACCGGGACATGGAGGCGGTGCTGCGGGCCGCCGGGGAGCGCGGCGAGCGGGCCGTGCAGGTGCAGAAGCGCTACCTGCGCCCCGGCGGCGAGGTCGTCTGGGTGCGGCTGACGGTGGCGACGACGCCCGGCCCGCACGGCAGGGAGTGGACCCTCATCCACCCCGAGGACATCACCGCCCGCCGGGCCGCGGAGCTGGCCCTGCGCCGCTCGCAGGCCAACCTCACCGCCCTGAACCTCATCGCCCGCCGCGTGCACGCCGGCGAGGACCCCCGCCAGCAGGCGGTGGACTCGGTGCGCTCGGTGGCCGGGGCCGTCGCCGCCGTCCTGCTCGAACCGCGCCCGGTCCCCGAGCCGCTGGACGGCGAGCCGGCGGAGCTGGTGGTGACGGCCGTGTCCTCCGCGCACTCCGGCACCGCGCCCGTCGGGGACGCCGTCGCGCTCGACGGGCCCTCGTGGAGCGCGGCCAGCTACCGCTCCGGCGAGGTCGTGCTGGTGCCGGACTGCGCGGGCGACCCGCGCGCCGCCCACGAGCCCGCCGGGGTGCGCGAGGCCGTCTCGCTGCTGTGCCGGCCGCTGCCCGGTCACGGCGCGGTCGGCGCGGTGCTGCTGGTGTGCTGGGACCGCCGCGTCGACGACCTGGACGACGAGTCGGTGGGCGCGGTGGTGCAGCTCGCCGAGGGGGCCGCCGCCGCCCTGGAGCACGCCCGCGTGGTCGCCGAGATGGAGGCCTCGGCCGTCACCGACGCGCTGACGGGCCTGCCGAACCGGCGCGGCTGGGAGGACAACCTGGTCCGCCTCGCCGCGGTGTGCGAGCGCGACGGCGAGCCGCTGACCGTGGCCGTCCTGGACGTCGACCGGTTCAAGGCCTACAACGACGCCGAGGGCCACCTGGCCGGGGACCGGCTGCTGCGCGAGGTGGCGCGCCTGGTGCGCCACGAGCTGCGCACCGGCGACGTCGTGGCCCGCTGGGGCGGGGAGGAGTTCACCCTGGCCCTGCCCTCCTGCTCCGCCGACGACGCGCGCGCCCTGCTGGAGCGGGTGCGCCTGGCCGTGCGGGCGGCCCGCAGCTGCAGCACCGGCTTCGCGACCCGCCGGCCCGGCGAGCCGCTGGCGGTGCTGCTGCGCCGCGCCGACGACGCGCTCTACGCCGCCAAGCAGGCCGGGCGCGACCGCGTCCTGGACGCGCGCGAGCTGTGAGGGGCGGGGACCGCGCGGTCCGCACGATCCCCCTGGCCGCTCCCGCGGTCGCGGTCCTGGCCGCCGTCCTCCTCCTCTCCTCCCCGCAGGGCCCCGGCGTCGTCCGCTGGCTGCTGGCGGCGCTGGTCCCGGCGAGCGGCCTCGCCGGGGCCCTGGCCGCCCTGGCCGCCCTGACCTCCCTGGACCGGCGGGGGGAGCCGGGCGCGGCGGGCTCGCGGCGCCGGGACCTGCTGCTCCTGGCCCTCTCCGTCGACGGCCTCATCGCCCTGGGGTCCGTCCCCGCGCTGTGGGGGATCGCCGTCCTGGTGGGCGGTCCGTGAAGCGGGCCGCCGGCCGGTCCCCGGGGCAGCGGTGCTGCGCCGTTCAGCCCAGGACCACCACGTCCAGCCGGCGCGGGCCGTGCACGCCCTCGACGCGGTCCAGCTCGATGTCGCTGGTGGCGCTGGGCCCGGAGATGAACGTCAGCGGCACCGAGGGGTCCAGGCGCGCCAGCGCCTCGGGGACCGTCTCGACGACGTCGGCGGCGCGCACCACGCACACGTGGTGGTCGGGCACGAGGGTCAGCGCCCGGCGGCCCTGGCCCTCGCCGCCGCCGGCCAGGACGATCGTGCCGGTGAGCGCGACCGCGACCGTGCTGGCGGTGACGACGGCGTCCAGGCCGTCGAGCTCGGGCACCGTCAGCGGCGCGCCGGGGTGCTCCTCGAGGACCTCCCGATCGCCGGTCCGCGGGCGCCAGGCGGGCGCGAGGTCGGCGGGCACCACGACGCGGCGCGAGCCGGCCTCGTCCAGGCAGCGCGCCACGGCTCCGGCGACCTCGTCGTCGGAGTCGGCGCGCAGCACGCGGGCGCGGTAGTCCTCCACCCGCTCCACGAGCAGGTCGAGCACCCCCGCCGAGCCCGGCGCCAGGGAACCGCTGCGGTGGTACCCGCGCGGCACCGGCGGCACCCCGCCGCGCGGGGCGCCGGCGTCGCGGGCGGCGCGCAGCCGCGCCAGGACCTCCTCGCGCGCGCCGCTCACGAGCGCTCCCCGTCCTGCTCGTCGCGCCCGCCGGTGCGCTTCCACCACTGCCGGGCGGTCTCCGCCGGCGGGGCGGGCACGTCGCGGCTGTCGGTCCAGTGCGACATCGGCCACGGCAGGGAGCTGATGCGCCCGGTGCGCCCGGCGAGCAGCCGCCCCACGGCCAGGCCCTTCTCGGCGGCGGAGAACCGCCCGGGGGAGGACATCGCCAGCGCGGCGGCCCTGAGCGCCAGGTCCTGCGCGGTGGGCCGCGGGTGCGACTCCACCGACGCCGCGCGCTGCTGCACCAGCAGGTTCGGGATGTCGATGCGCACCGGGCAGGCGTCGAAGCAGGCCCCGCACAGCGAGGAGGCGTAGGGCAGGGAGGCGTTGGGGTCGTCGGGGCCGGAGATGCCGGTGAGCATGGGGGAGAGGACCGCGCCGATCGGGCCGGGGTACACCGAGCCGTAGGCGTGCCCGCCGACGCGCTCGTAGACCGGGCACACGTTCAGGCACGCCGAGCAGCGGATGCAGTGCAGCGCGGCGCGGCCGTCCTCGTCGGCCAGCACCGCCGAGCGGCCGTTGTCCAGCAGCACGAGGTGGAACTCCTGCGGGCCGTCGCCGGGGGTGACGCCCGTCCAGGTGGAGGTGTAGGGGTTCATCCGCTCGCCGGTGGAGCTGCGCGGCAGCAGCTGCAGGAACACCTCCAGGTCGCTGAAGGTGGGCACGAGCTTCTCCACGCCCATGAGCGTGATGAGGGTGTCCGGCAGCGTCAGGCACATGCGCCCGTTGCCCTCGGACTCCACGACGGAGAGGGTGCCGGTGTCGGCCACGGCGAAGTTCGCGCCGCTGACGGCGACCTTGGCGGTGAGGAACTTGCGGCGCAGGTGCGCCCGGGCGGCCATCGCCAGCTCGCGCGGGTCGTCGCTCAGCGCCGGGTCCACGTCGGGCATCTCGCGCAGGAAGATCTCGCGGATCTCGCTGCGGTTGCGGTGGATGGCGGGCACGAGGATGTGGCTGGGCGCGTCGTGGCCGAGCTGCACGATGAGCTCGGCGAGGTCGGTCTCCCAGGCGGCGATGCCGGCCTCGGCCAGCGCCTCGTTCAGCCCGGTCTCCTGGGTGGCCATCGACTTGACCTTGACGACCTCGTCGGAACCGGTGGCGCGCACCAGCTCCGCGACGACCGCGTTGGCCTCGGCGGCGTCGCGCGCCCAGTGCACGTGCCCGCCGCGGGCGGTGACGTTCGCCTCCAGCTGCTCCAGCAGCTCCGGCAGCCGGGCCATGACGTCGGCCTTGATCGCCGAGCCGGCCAGGCGCAGCTCCTCCCAGTCGTCGAGCTCGGCGACCACGCCGGCGCGCTTGGCGCGGATGATCCCGGTGGCCTTGCCGAGGTTGCGGCGCAGCTGGGTGTCGGCCAGCTTCTCCCGCGCGGCCCTCGGGAACGAGGTGCTCCCGCGCAGGTTGCCCTGCCCGGCCACGGAGTGCGTGGGCAGGCCGGTGTCGCGCGAGCCGTCGCGCGCACCGCCCCGCACGGCCGGCATGCCGAGGTCGGTGGTGCTCACCGCTGCGCCTCCACGGGTTCGTCGCGCACGCCGCCGGGGGTGCCGGCCGCGGCGGGGGTCTGGCTCGCCTCGGTGGAGGCGAGGATCTCCGCCAGGTGCACGGTGCGCACCCCGGTGCGCAGCCGGCCCAGCCCGCCGCCGATGTGCATCAGGCACGAGGAGTCCCCGGCGGTGCACACCTCCGCGCGGGTGCCCAGGACGTTGCGCATCTTGTCGGCGAGCATCGCGGTGGACGTCTCGCCGTTCTTCACCGCGAAGGTTCCGCCGAACCCGCAGCACACCTCCGCGTCGGGCAGCTCCACCAGTTCCAGGCCGCGCACGGCCCGCAGCAGCCGCAGCGGCTTGTCCGCCACCCGCAGCATCCGCAGCGAGTGGCAGGTGGGGTGGTAGGTGACGCGGTGCGGGTAGTAGGCGCCGACGTCGGTGACGCCCAGGACGTCCACGAGCAGTTCGGACAGCTCGTACGTGCGCGCCGCCACGGCCTCGGCCCGTTCCGCCAGGACCTCGTCGCCGGCGCGACGGGCCACCACGGCGTGCTGGTGGCGCACGCACCCGGTGCAGGAGCCCGACGGCGCCACCACCGCGTCCCACCCGCCGTCGGCGACGGGCTCGAAGACGTCGACGTGGTGGCGCACCAGCGGCACCGCCTCGCGCAGGTAACCGGTGTTCACGTGCATCTGCCCGCAGCACGTCTGCCCCTCGGGGAACACGACCTCGTGCCCCAGCCGGTGCAGCAGCCTGACGGTGGCCTGCACGGCCTGCGGGAACATCGCGTCCCCCAGGCAGGTGGCCATCACGGCGATCTTCACAGCACTCCCGTCGTCAGGCGCGACCCGCCCGCAGCGTAGGTCGTCGTCGCGTGCGTGTCGCGCACCAGGGCGCGCAGGTCCTCCAGCGAGCCGGACAGGTCGCCGTGGGCGCGCGCCTGCACCAGGACGTTGCCCAGGGCGGTGGCCTCCACCGGCCCGGCCACCACCGGCAGCCCGCACGCGGCGGCCGTCAGCTCGCACAGCAGCGCGTTGCGCGCGCCGCCGCCGACCAGGTGCACGGCGTCCACGTCGTGCCCGGACAGGCGCACCGCGTCGGCCACCGCGGCGGCGAACGCGCGCGCCAGGCTCTCCAGCACGCAGCGCACCACCTGCGCCTTCGCGGCCGGCGGGCGGTGCCCGGCCTCCTCGGCCGCGGCCCGCACGCGCTGCACCATCGGCCCCGGCGGCAGGAACCGCGGGTCGTCGATGTCGACGAGCGGGCCGCCGGGGGGCACGTCGGCGGCGGCGGCCAGCAGCGCGGGCAGGTCCTGCTCGCCCTCGGCGGCGGCCCACTCCGCCAGGCACTGCTGCAGCACCCACAGGCCCATGACGTTGCGTAGGTAGCGGATGCGCCCGTCCACGCCGCGCTCGTTGGTGAAGTTCGCCGCGAACGACTCCGCGGACAGCACGGGCCGCTCCAGCTCCACGCCCACCAGGCCCCAGGTGCCGCAGGCGACGTAGGCGAAGCGCTCGTCGCGGGCGGGCACCGCCACGACCGCCGAGGCGGTGTCGTGCGAGCCGACGGCGACGAGCTGCGCCGGGCCGGGCAGGCCGGTCTCGGCGAGGACCTCCGGGCGCAGGCCCCCCAGCACGGTGCCGGGGTCGTGCACCGGCGGCAGCAGCGCCGGGTCGATCCCGGCCAGCTCCACCAGGTCCGGCGCCCAGCGGCCGGTGCGCACGTCGGCCAGGCCGGTGGTGGAGGCGTTGGTGGCCTCCGCGCCGCGGTGGCCGCTGAGCCAGTACCCCAGCAGGTCCGGCACGAGCAGCAGCTGCCCGGCGCAGCCCAGCAGCGGCTCCTCCGCCTCGGCCACGAGCTGGTAGAGCGTGGTGAACGGCAGGTGCTGCAGGCCGTTGCGCTCGTACAGCCGCTGCGCGGGCACGCGCGCGAACACCCGCTCGGCCACGCCCGCGGTGCGCGGGTCGCGGTAGTGCCGCGGGGTGCCCAGCAGGGCGCCGCCGCGGGTGAGCAGGCCGTAGTCCACCGCCCAGGTGTCCACCCCGACGGTGCGGGCGGCCGCGCCGCCGGGCGTGCGGGCGGCGCGGCCCAGGCCGGTCAGCACCTGGCGCCACAGCCCGACGGCGTCCCAGTGCAGCCGGCCGGCCACCTGCACGCCGCCGTTGGGGAAGCGGTGCACCTCGGCCAGCTCCAGCCGGCCCGGTGCGGCGGTGCCGACCATGACGCGGCCGCTGGAGGCGCCGAGGTCGACGGCGACGTGAGTGCTCACCGGGTGCCCCTCAGCGCAGGAACGCCGCGGCCACGCCGGCGTCCACGGGCACGTGCAGCCCGGTCGTGTGCGACAGCTCCCCGGCGGTCAGCACGAACACGGCGTTGGCGACGTGCTCGGGCAGCACCTCGCGCTTGAGCAGGGTGCGCTGGGCGTAGAACCTCCCCAGCTCCTCCTCGGGGATGCCGTACGTCTTGGCGCGCTGGGCGCCCCAGCCGCCGGCGAAGATCCCCGAGCCGCGCACGACGCCGTCGGGGTTCACGCCGTTGACCTTGATGCCGTGCTCGCCCAGCTCGGCGGCCAGCAGGCGCACCTGGTGGGCCTGGTCGGCCTTGACCGCGGAGTAGGCGATGTTGTTCGGGCCGGCGAACACGGAGTTCTTGGAGGCGATGTAGACGATGTCGCCGCCCAGGCCCTGCGCGATGAGCACGCGCGCGGCGGCCTGCGAGACCAGGAAGGAGCCCTTGGCCATGACGTCGTGCTGCAGGTCCCAGTCCTTCTCCGTCGTCTCCAGGAGCGGCTTGGAGATCGACAGGCCCGCGTTGTTCACCACCAGGTCCAGCCCGCCGAAGGCCAGGACGGCCTGCTCGACCGCGGCGGCCACGGCGGCGGGGTCGGAGACGTCCGCGGCCACGCCCACGGCCACGTCGGCGGCCACCTTCGCGCCGGTGGAGCCGGCGATCTCCTCCGCCGCCGCCTGCGCCTTGGCCAGGTCCAGGTCGGCGACGACGACGCAGGCGCCCTCGGCGGCCAGCCGGGTGGCGATGGCCCGCCCGATGCCCGAGGCCGCGCCGGTCACCAGGGCGATGCGGGTGGCCAGCGGCTTCGGGCGCGGCATGCGCGCCAGCTTGGCCTCCTCCAGCGCCCAGTACTCGATGCGGAACTTCTCGCTCTCCTCGATGGGGGAGTAGCTGGAGACGCCCTCGGCGCCGCGCATCACGTTGACGGCGTTGACGTAGAACTCGCCGGCCACGCGCGCGGTCTGCTTGTCCTTGCCGAAGGAGAACATGCCCACGCCCGGCACCAGGACGATGAGCGGGTCGGCGCCGCGGATCGCGGGGCTCTCCGGCGTGGCGTGCCGGTCGTAGTAGGCCTGGTAGTCCGCGCGGTAGGCCTCGTGCAGCTCGTGCAGGCGCGCGGTGACCTCCTCGACCGTGGCGGTGGCCGGCAGGTCCAGCACGAGCGGCTTGACCTTGGTGCGCAGGAAGTGGTCCGGGCAGGACGTGCCCAGCGCGGCCAGGCGCGGGTGCTGCTCGCGCGAGAGGAAGTCCAGCACCACCTCGGAGTCGGTGAAGTGCCCGACCTGCGGCTTGTCGTGCGAGGCGATCGCGCGGACCACCGGCGCCAGCGCGGCGGCCCGGGCGCGCCGCTCGCCCTCCGGCAGGGCGGCGTAGCCCTCGAGCACCGGGCCGAACGGCTCGGGCACCGAGTTCGCCTCCAGGTACGCGGTGGCGGTCTCGATGATCCAGCGCGAGTTGGCCTCGGCCTCCTGCGACGTGGCGCCCCACGCGGTGATGCCGTGCCCGCCCAGGACCGTGCCGATCGCCCGCGGGTTCGCCTCCTTGATCGCGGCGATGTCCAGGCCGAGCTGGAAACCGGGCCGGCGCCAGGGCACCCACACGACCCGGCCCTCGAAGACCTGCTCGGTGAGCTTCTCGCCGTCGGCGGCGCAGGCGATCGCGATGCCGGCATCGGGGTGCAGGTGGTCCACGTGCGCGGCGTCCACCAGGGCGTGCATGGCGGTGTCGATGGAGGGGGCCGCCCCGCCCCGCCCGTGCAGGCAGTGGTCGAACGCGGCGACCATCTCGTCCTCGCGCTCCACGCCCGGGTAGACCCCGCGCAGCGCGCGCACCCGGTCCAGGCGCAGGACCGCCAGGCCCTTCTCCTCCAGGGTGCCCAGGTCGCCCCCGGAACCCTTGACCCACAGCAGTTCGACGTCCTCGCCGGTCACCGGGTCGGTGCCGGTGCCCTTGGCGGAGGTGTTGCCGCCGGCGTAGTTCGTGAAGCGCGGGTCGGCGCCCAGGGCGTGCGAGCGCGCCAGCAAGTCCGCGACGGCGCCGTTCGTGGTGTTCGTCATCTCGTTCAGGCTCCCCACCCGGCCTGCCGGCCGCCGATGCGCTCGGCGGCGATCCTCTCCGCGTACCCCGACGCCTTGAACGCGGCCACCGGGTCCGCGTCCAGGCCCATCGACTCGCGCAGCTGCGCCAGCAGCGGGCGCACGTCGGTGGAGTAGGCGTCCATGAAGACGTCGTTCGCGCCGAGGACGTCCCCGGCGAGCTGCGCGGCGCGCAGCGCCTCGCGGTCCACCAGCAGCGCCTTGGCGGTGGCCTGCTGCACGTTGGTCACCGAGCGGATCTGCCCGGGGATCTTCTCCTCGATGTTGTGGCACTGGTCGAGCATGAAGTTCACCCCCGAGTCCGGCCGCAGCGCGTCCGAGCGCACGATCTCGTACATGATCCGGAAGAGCTGGAACGGGTCCGCGGCACCGGCCATGAGGTCGTCGTCGGCGTAGAAGCGCGAGTTGAAGTCGAAGGCGCCCAGGCGGCCGACGCGCAGGAGCTGCACGACGATGAACTCGATGTTCGTGCCCGGCGCGTGGTGGCCGGTGTCGAGCACGACCTTCGCCCTCTCGCCCAGCGCCAGGCAGTGCAGCAGCGAGGTGCCCCAGTCCGGCACGTCGGTGGAGTAGAACGCCGGCTCGAAGAACTTGTACTCCAGGACCATGCGGTGGTCCTCGTCGAGCAGCGCGTAGACCTGCTGCAGCGACTCCGCCAGGCGGTCCTGGCGGTCGCGCAGGTCGTCCTGGCCCGGGTAGTTCGTGCCGTCCGGCAGCCAGACCTTCAGCTCCTTCGAGCCGGTGGCGCGCATGACGTCGACGCACTCGGCGTGGTGGGCCACGGCCTTGGCGCGGACGCCCGCGTCGGCGTGGGTGAGAGAGCCGAGCTTGTAGTCGTCGTCCTGGAAGAGGTTGGAGTTGATCGTCCCGATGCTCACGCCGTTGTCGGCGGCGTGGGCGGCGAGCTTGCCGTAGTCGTCGACCCGGTCCCAGGGGATGTGCAGCGAGACGCGCGGGGCGACGCCGGTGAACCGGTGCACCTGGGCGGCGTCGCTGACCTTCTCGAAGGGGTCGCGCGGCGTGCCCGGGCTGCCGAAGACCTTGAACCGGGTGCCGGAGTTGCCGAACGCCCACGAGGGCAGCTCGATCGTCTGGGTGCGCAGGGCGCCGAGGACCGTCTCGGTCGTCGTCATGGGGACCTCACTCCATCGGGGGCAGGAGCACCGTAACCGGTCTTTGACACGTTTCACAAGCACTCGCCGCCGATCTGTCCCCACCCTTGACGGCGGTGGGCCGGTGCTCCTAGCGTGCACAGGATCCGATCTTGAAACGTGTCACTCACCGTGCCGGACCGGCACCCGTCTCGACGAGGAGACCCCGTGACCCCCCGCCCCGGAACCACCACAGGGTTCAAGGCCACCGTCGCGGTGGCCATGTCCAACTACATCGAGGCCGGCTCGATCATCGCGATCGCCGTCAGCCTGAGCGCCTGGCAGGAGCACTTCGGCGTCGACGACTTCGCCGTCGGCCTGCTCGCCGCGCTGTCGGCCAACGCCTTCGGCGCCGCCGTGGGCGCCGCGATCGGCGGGCCGCTGTGCGACAGGCTGGGCCGCAAGTTCATCTACACCTACGACCTGCTGCTCTACATGGTCGGCGTGCTGCTAGCCGCGTTCGCCGTCAGCTACTCCGTGCTGCTCGTCGGCTTCGTCCTCACCGGCATCGCCGTCGGCGCCGGGGTCCCCGCCTCGTGGACGTACATCGCCGAGGAGGCCCCCGCGCACGCCCGGGCCAGGCACGTCGGCACCGCCCAGCTCGCCTGGTCCCTCGGCCCGCTCGTCGGGTTCGCCCTGGCCATCGCCGTCGGCCCGCTGGGCCTGCTGGGCAACCGGCTCGTCTTCCTGCACCTGTTCGTCGTCGCCGCGATCACCTGGTGGGTCCGCCAGGGCCTGCCCGAGTCGGCGATCTGGAAGGACGCCCGGGACGGGGGCGGCTCCCTTCCCGTCTCCGGCGGCCGCGGCCTGCGCGGGCTGTTCTCCCGCCGCGCGAACCTGACCGCACTGCTGTTCCTCTTCGGCGTCTACGCCTTCTGGAACACCGTGGCCGGGCAGGCCGGCATCTTCATGCCGCGCGTCTACGAGGCCGCCGGCGTCACCAGCGGCACCGAGCAGAACGCGCTGCAGGTCCTCGTGTGGGGCTGCACCGTCCTGGCCACCTGGCTGGGTTTCATGCGCTTCGGCGACCGCGTCGACCGCCGCCGGCTGTACGCCCTGGGCGCCGTGCTGGGCATCGGCGCCTGGGTCCTGCTCGTCTTCGCCGACGGCAGCCTGCCCACCCTGCTCGGCTACGCCGTCGTCTGGGGCCTGGCCGCCGGCATCGGCGCCCAGGCGTTCTACAGCGTGTGGACCTCCGAGCTGTTCGCCACCCCGTACCGCGCCAGCGCCCAGGGCGTGCTGTTCTTCGCCGCCCGCTGCGCGGTCGGCGTCCTCAGCTACTGGTTCCCCACGCTGCTGACCCGGCAGGGGGTGCCGTTCGTGGGCACCCTGATGATCGCCCTGCTCGTCGTCTCCCTCGTCGTCGGCGTCGCGTGGGCCCCGCGCACGCAGGGCAGGACGCTGCAGGAGATCGAGGCCGAGCGCTACGGCGAGGTCGTCGACGCGCGGACCGGCTCGACCGCCCCCGCCGGGCGCGGCTGAGCCGGCGCGCCCGACCCGGCGCCCGGCGTGCACCCCGGACTGGCAGGCTTGAGCGTCGTGGCGACCGTCAAGGAGGTGGCCCAGCGGGCCGGGGTCTCGCTGGGCACCGTCAGCAACGTCCTCAACCGCCCCGAGGTCGTCTCCGACGCCCTGCGCTCGCGCGTGGAGCAGGCCATCGCCGACCTCGGGTTCGTGCGCAACGAGTCCGCGCGCCAGCTGCGCGCCGGGGTCAGCCGCACCATCGCCGTCGTCGTCCTCGACGTCGCCAACCCCTTCTTCACCGACCTCGTCACCGGCGCCGAGGAGGTCGCCGAGCGCCACGACGCCCTCGTGGTGCTGTGCAACAGCGGCAACGACCCCGAGCGCGAGGCCCGGCACCTGCTGCGCCTGCAGCAGCAGCGGGTGCTGGGCGTGCTGCTCAGCCCCGTGCGCGAGGAGCCCACCGAGGCGCTGGCGGCGGTGCGCCGGCACGGCACCCCCGTCGTGCTCGTCGACCGCGGCTCGCCCAGCGCCCAGGACGCCTCCGTCGCCGTCGACGACGTCCTGGGCGGGCGGCTGGCCGGCGAGCACCTCCTGGCCCGCGGGCACCGCGGGATCACCTTCGTCGGACCGCCCCCCGGGCTGCGCCAGGTCGACGACCGCCTCGCCGGGCTGCGCTCGGCCGCGGGCGCCGACGGGGCCGTGCGCGTCCTGCCCACCAGCGGCCTGACGGTGCGGGCCGGCTCCCAGGCCGCCGCCGCGCTGTTCGCCGGCGACCGCCCGCCCACCGCGGTGTTCTGCGCCAACGACCTGCTCGCCCTCGGCGTGCTCAACGAGTGCGTGCGCCGCGGGGTGCGCGTGCCGCAGGACCTGGCCATCGTCGGCTACGACGACATCGGCTTCGCCGCCAGCGCCGCGGTGCCGCTGACCTCGGTGCGCCAGCCGCGCGAGGTGCTCGGGCGCACCGGCGTGGAACTGCTGCTGGCGCAGGTGGAGGGCCGCCCCGCGCGCCAGCTCGTGTTCGACCCCGAGCTCGTGGTGCGCCGCTCCACCGAGGGGCGCCCCGGGCGCTGAGCCCTGCGGCGCGGCGGCGACGGCAGGGGCGACGGTAGGGGCGGGCGGCGGGGGCGGACCAGACCCCGCCAGGGCCAGGACGGCGCACCGCGCGGCGCCGTAGCGTCCGCCGCGTCCGAGACCCCGCGACCCGGAGGTGCACCGTGACCGTCCCCACCGTCGTCCTCGTCCACGGCGCGTTCGCCGACGCCTCCAGCTGGGCGCCGGTGACCGCGGAACTGCTCGACCGCGGCCTCACCGTCCTCGTCCCGCCCGTGTACAACCGCAGCCTGTCCGCCGACGCGGCCTCCGTGCGCGCCGTCGCCGAGGCCGTCGACGGCCCCGTCCTGCTCGCCGGCCACTCCTACGGCGGCGCGGTCGTCGGCGTGGCCGGCGAGGCCGCCAACGTCGTCGGGCTGGTGTTCGTCTCCGGGTACGCCCTGCAGGAGGGCGAGAGCCTGGGCGAGCTGCAGGGGCGCTTCCCCGACTCCGACCTGGCCGCGAACCTCGTGTACCAGCGGTTCCCCGTCGCCGGCGGCGAACCCGGCACCGACGTGTCCGTGGCCGTGGACGCGTTCCCCGCGGTGTTCGCCGCCGGCGTGCCCGAGGCCACCGCCAGGGTCCTGGCGGTCTCCCAGCGCCCGCTGGCGGCCGCCGCGTTCGGCGAGCC
The DNA here is from genome assembly GCF_050871925.1 of Kineococcus gurbantunggutensis. Classification (NCBI taxonomy): domain Bacteria; kingdom Bacillati; phylum Actinomycetota; class Actinomycetes; order Kineosporiales; family Kineosporiaceae; genus Kineococcus; species Kineococcus gurbantunggutensis. The sequence goes on along the minus strand of NZ_JBJLSG010000023.1, from coordinate 10,680 downwards.
GGCCGCTGCGGCGGCGTGGCGCACCAAGCCGTCCTGGGGGATCGTCTCCAGCGCCGACCGCACCATCAACCCGGACGTGGAGCGCTTCGGCTACGAGCGCGCCGGGGCGCGCAAGGTCGTCGAGATCGACGCCCCTCACCTGGTGATGCAGACCCACCCGGTGGACGTGGCCGACGTCATCGCCGCGGCCGCGCACGAGACCGCCTGACCCGCCCGCGGACCGGCGCCCGACCGCCACGCCTCCCCGTCGTCGGCGGGGGGCGTGGTGCACCCCGGTGCCGGGCGGGGGGCCTCGGGGGACCGGGAAGGGTCCTGGGCGAACCACGTGCAACACCGCGGGCCGCTGCCGCGTCCTCCCACCGACGGAGACGGCAGCGCACCGGGCGAGGCCGCGACTCCGCACCACCTCGAGAGGTCGAACACCATGCGTGGCAAGCTCACCGCCGCAACCGTCCTGGCCGCCGGCGCGGTCCTCACCGCCGCCGTCCCGGCCCTCGCCGCCGGCACCGGCACCGGCACCGGCACCGGCTCGGGCGCCGCGGGCGTCCCCGCCCAGAGCGTCCTCCGCTTCGCCAAGGGCGCCACCTCCGCCACCGTCAGCGGCCACGTGGCCGCCGGCGAGGACGACCGCTACGTCTTCGACGCCCGCGCCGGGCAGGTCGCCACCTTCCACCTGACCCGCGCGAACTCCGGGCAGACCTGGACGCTGGTGGGCCCCTCCGGCCCGGCCGTGCACGACGCGCACAGCCCCCGCCAGAGCGACTTCACCCACCGCCTGCCCGAGACCGGGCGCTACTACGTCGACATCACCACCACCCGCGCCGGCAGCTACCGGATGCAGGTCTCCATCCCCGCCGCCGGGGGGAGCGCGGGCAGCGGGCACGGCACCGGCAGCGGCTCGGGCACGGGCACGGGCACCCGCCCGGTCGTCGCCGAGGCCACCCGGATCACGTTCCCGCGCGGGCGCACCAGCGCCACCGTGGAGGCCGAGGTCGGGCCGCAGCAGCGCGCCGCGTACACCTTCTCCGCGCGGGCCGGGCAGAGGGCGCGCATCGCGCTGAGCGGCTCCAGGAGCGCGGCGTTCACCCTGGTCGCCCCGGACGGCACCCCGCTGCACACCACCCGCAGCCGCAACCAGTCCGACGTCACGGTGGCGCTGCCGGCCACCGGGCTGTACCGGATCGACGTGCAGGACGACACCCGCGCCGGCACCCGCGAGCTGACGCTGAGCGTGCCGCGCCGCTGACGCGCTCGCCCGGGGGTGCGCTCGCGCGGCGGGGGCCGGTGCGCGCACCCCCGGGCCCTGGGGTCCGGGGCGCGGGCGCCGGGGCGCGACCCCGTCCCGCCCCGCCCGCCCCGCCCGCTCCTCAGCGCGGCGGGGGGGCGGTGCTGGCGCGCACCCGCAGGTCCACCGCGAGGTCCATGCGCCGCACCGCCGGCTCGCGCCCGTCGACGAGGTTGAGCAGCAGCCGCGTGGCGGCCTCGGCCATCTCGTGCAGCGGCTGGTGCACGGTGGTCAGCTCCGGGCCCACCCACTGCGCCGCCGGCAGGTCGTCGTAGCCGACGACGGACAGCTCCTCGGGCACCGCGATCCCCAGCTCGCGGGCCGCGCGGTACACCCCGAACGCCGTGAGGTCGTTGCAGGCGAAGACCGCGGTGGGCCGCCCCGGCCCGCGCAGCAGCTCCAGGGCGACCTCGTGGCCGACCTCGACGGAGAAGTCGCCGGTGCGCACGAGGTCCTCGCGGTAGGGCAGGCCGGCCTCCAGCAGCGCGTCGCGGTGGCCGCTGAGGCGGGCCCGGCTGGAGAAGGTGTCCAGCGGGCCGGTGATGACGGCGACGTCGCGGTGGCCCAGCTCCAGCAGGTGCCGGGTGGCGATGAGCCCGCCGTGGTAGTTCGCCGAGCCCACCGAGGGCACCTGGGGGTCGACCTCGCCGACGGGGTCGACGATGGCGTAGGGGATGCCGCGGGCGACGAGCTGCGTGCGCTGGTCGTCGCCGAGGTCGGAGAACACCATGAGCACGCCGGCGGGGCGGCGGGCCAGGACGCTGGCGAGCCACTCCTGGCGCGGCTGGTGGGTGCCCAGGCACTCGGAGAGCACGACCTCCACGCCGGCGGGGCGGGCGGTGCGCTCCACGCCGCGGATGACCTCCACGGCCCAGGCGTTGCCCAGCTCGTTGAAGACCAGGTCGATCAGGCGCGGCCCGGGCGGGGGCGCGCTGCGGCGCCGGTGCCGGTAGCCGTGCTCGGAGACGACCCGCTCCACCCGGGCGCGGGTGGCCTCGGCGACGTCGTCGCGGCCGTTGAGGACCTTGGACACGGTGGGCACCGAGACCCCCGCCTCGGCCGCCAGCTGGGCCAGGGTGACGCGCTGCGGGGCCATGCCGTTCCTCCTCGTTGACGCGCTCGGCGTGCCTCTCTACCCTCGAACATATCGGCACAGCGCCGAAAGTTTCGACTGGAGGCGACGGTGCCTTACGCACACCAGCAGGACCAGCAGGACGTCTCGACCGGGTCCGTGCCCGCGCCCGCCGGGCCCACCGCCGCGCCGCGGCCCTGGCACGACACCGCGCTGACCCCCGCCGAGCGCGCCGAGGCGCTGCTGGCGGAGATGACGCTGGAGGAGAAGGTCGCCCAGCTGGGCAGCCGCTGGGTCGGCAACAGCCACGGCGGCGGCGAGGGCGCCGTGGCGCCCGCGGAGGTCGCCGGCAACGGCACCGGCACCGGCAACGTCGCACCGATGCAGGACGTCTTCTCCTCCGACGCGGTGGAGTTCGAGCAGGCCAGCCGGCACGGCCTGGGCCACCTGACCCGCGTCTTCGGCAGCCGGCCCGTCAGCGTCGAGGAGGGCCGCGCGGAGGTCGTGCGCCTGCAGCGCTCGATCGTGGAGCGCACCCGCCTGGGGATCCCGGCGATCGTGCACGAGGAGTGCCTGACCGGCTTCACCGCCTTCGGCGCCACCGTGTACCCGGCCGCGCTGGCCTGGGGCGCCACCTTCGACCCCGAGCTCGTCGAGCGCATGTCCGCCGCCATCGGCGCCGACATGCGCGCCGTCGGCGTGCACCAGGGCCTGTCCCCGGTGCTCGACGTGGTGCGCGACTACCGCTGGGGCCGCGTCGAGGAGACGATGGGCGAGGACCCGCACCTGACCTCCGCGCTGGGCGCGGCGTACGTGCGCGGCCTGGAGAGCGCCGACGTGGTGGCCACCCTGAAGCACTTCGCCGGGTACTCCGCCTCGCGCGCCGCCCGCAACCACGGCCCGGTCTCGATGGGCCCGCGCGAGTTCGCCGACGTGGTCCTGCCGCCGTTCGAGGCGGCGCTGCGCCACGGCGGGGCCCGCTCGGTGATGAACTCCTACTCCGACGTGGACGGCTCGCCCGCCGCCTCCGACGAGCACCTGTTCACCGAGCTGCTGCGCGAGCGCTGGGGCTTCGAGGGCACCGTGGTCTCGGACTACTCCGCCATCGCCTTCCTGGCCTCCATGCACCGCACCGCCGCCGACGAGACCGACGCGGGCGTGCAGGCGCTGCGCGCCGGCATCGACGTGGAGCTGCCCGACACCCTGTGCTTCGGCGACCGCCTCGTCGGCGCCGTGCGCGCCGGCGTGGTGGAGGAGTCCTACGTGGACCGCGCGCTGCGCCGGCTTCTGACGCAGAAGGCCGAGCTGGGCCTGCTCGACGCGGACTGGACCCCGGAGGGCTCCGTGGCCGCCGGCGCCGGGCGCGAGCTGGACTCCGCCGCCAACCGCGCCATCGCCCGCGAGCTGGCCGAGCGCAGCGTGGTGCTGCTGGCCAACGACGGCACCCTGCCGCTGGCCCCGGCCACCGCCCGCCGCGTCGCGGTCGTCGGCCCGTGCGCGGACGACCCGAACACCTTCATGGGCTGCTACGCCTTCGCCAACCACGTGCTGCCGCGCTACCCCGAGCTGGGCCTGGGCCTGGAGGTCCCGAGCCTGCTGGAGGCGCTGCGCACCGAGCCCGGCGCGGCCTGGGACGTGGTGCACGAGCGCGGCTGCGACGTGCGCGAGCCGGACACCTCCGGCATCGCCGCGGCCGTGGAGGCCGCGCGCGGCGCCGACGTGGTGCTCGCCGTCGTCGGCGACCGCGCCGGCATGTTCGGCGCCGGCACCTCCGGCGAGGGCTGCGACGCCGAGGACCTGCGCCTGCCCGGCGTGCAGGAGCAGCTCGTCCTGGAGCTCATCGCCACCGGCACCCCCGTCGTGCTCGTGGTGGTCTCCGGGCGCCCCTACGCGCTGGGCGCGCTGACCGGCGCGGCCGCGGTCGTGCAGGCGTTCATGCCCGGCGAGGAGGGCGGCGCGGCGGTCGCCGGCGTGCTCTCCGGCCGGGTGAACCCCGGCGGCAAGCTGCCCGTGCAGGTGCCGGTCTCGCACGGCGGCCAGCCGGGCACGTACCTGCAGCCGCCGCTGGGCGCGGACAGCCAGGGCATCAGCAACCTGGACCCCACCCCGCTGTTCGGGTTCGGGCACGGCCTGTCGTACACGACCTTCGCCGTGGAGGACCTGGAGCTGTCGGCGCAGCAGGTGCCCACCGACGGCGTCCTGGACGTGTCCGTGACGGTGCGCAACACCGGCGAGCGGGCCGGCGACGAGGTCGTGCAGGTGTACCTGCACGACGTGCTGGCGCAGGTGACGCGCCCGGTGCGCGAGCTGACCGGTTTCGCCCGCGTGCACCTGGAGCCCGGGCAGGCGGTGCGCGTGACGTTCGAGGTGCACGCCGACCGCACGAGCTTCACCGGCCGCCGCGGCGAGCGCGTCGTGGAGCCCGGCGAGGTCGAGGTGATGGTGGGCTCCTCGTCCACCGACACCCCGTGCACGGGCTCCTTCACCCTCACCGGGCCGCTGCGCACCGTCGGGTTCGACCGCGTGAGCACCACCCCGGTGCGGGTGGACGCCCTGGGCTGACGGGCGCCCCGGGGCCGGCCGAGGCCGGCCCCGGTCCGTGCTACTCCTCCAGCTCGTCGGGGGTGCGCAGCGCGGCGCGCGGCGCCTGCCAGCCGCGCAGCACGCCCCCGACGCGCAGGGCCGCGCACACCCCGGCCCCGGCCAGCGCCCAGGGCAGCTCCCGCCCGCCGAGCTGGGGGCCCAGCACCGCCACCGCCGCGCCCAGCAGCGCGGGCACCGCGTACAGCCCGCCGGTGAGGATCGTGGGCACCCGCCGCACCAGCACGTCGCGCAGCGTGCCGCCGCCCACGGCGGTCAGCCCGCCCAGCAGCACCGCCTGGCCCGGGTCCACCCCCGCCTCCAGCGCCACCTGCGCGCCGGTGACGCAGAACAGCGACAGCCCGGCGGTGTCGAACAGCAGCAGCGGGCGCGCCATGCGCGTCAGCAGCGCGTGGCCGGCGAAGGCCACCAGGCCGCCGGCCGTGGCGGTGGCCAGGTAGTACCAGGTGCGCAGCGAGGCCGGCGGCAGCGCGCCGAGCAGCACGTCGCGCAGCAGTCCGCCGCCCACGGCGGTGACCACGCCCAGCGTGACCACCCCGAACAGGTCGAGCGTCGTGCGGCGCATCGCCGTCAGGGCCCCGTCGAGGGCGAAGGTGAACACCCCCAGCAGTTCCAGGACCAGCAGCAGGTGCGTCGTGCTCACCGCACGAGTCTGCCCGGTGCCCGGGACCGCCCCGGACCGCCCCGGACCGCACCGCCGCCCGCGCCGGGGGAGGATGCCCCGCAGCGGGCCGGGGCGCCGGTCCGCCCCGACCCCGACCGCCGGGAGGCACCGTGCGCACCGCGCTCGCCCAGATCAGCAGCACCGCCGACCCGCGCGCCAATCTGGAGCTGGCCGCCGCCGAGATCGCCGCGGCCGCCGCCGCCGGCGCGCGCCTGCTGGTGCTGCCCGAGGCGACCATGTGCCGCTTCGGGGTGCCGCTGGCGCCGGTGGCCGAGCCGCGGGACGGCCCGTGGGCCGGCGAGCTGGAGCGCCTGGCCGACGAGGCGGGGATCACCGTCGTGGCGGGCGCCTTCACGCCGGGGGAGGGCGGCCGGGTGCGCAACACCCTGCTGGTGCGCGGGGCGGGCGTGCGCGCCTCCTACGACAAGGTCCACCTGTACGACGCCTTCGGCTTCGCCGAGTCCGACACCGTCGAGCCGGGCCGCGAGCCGGTCGTGGTGGACGTCGACGGCGTGGGGGTGGGCCTGGCCACCTGCTACGACGTGCGCTTCCCGGGGCTGTTCACGGCGCTCGCCGAGCGGGGGGCCTCGGTGGTCGTGGTGGCGGCCTCCTGGGGCGCCGGTCCGGGCAAGGTCGAGCAGTGGGACCTGCTGACGCGCGCCCGCGCGCTGGACAGCACGTGCTTCGTGCTGGCCTGCGGCCAGGCCGACCCCGGCGAGCCCTCGGAGGCGCCCCTGGGGGTGGGGGCCTCGCGCGTGGTGGACCCGCTCGGGGCGGTGGTGGCGCAGCTGGGCCCCGAGCCCGGGCGCCTGGTGGTGGACCTGGACCCGGCGGCGGTGCAGCGGGCGCGCGCGGTGCTGCCGGTGCTGGCGAACCGCCGCCTGTAGGGCGTCCGGGTGACGTCGCCGGAGCGCCGCGCGGCGCGCCGGGGGCGACACGCCGACGACCAGGGGTGACCCAACCGTGACCCTGGGTGGGTTGTCCACACCGCGCGCACACCCTGCGGGAGCAACGGCGCAGGTCACGGGCGTGGCGGCCACCGTCGTCCACCTCGTCCACAGGCTGGGGAAACCACACGGATGTGACACACCATCTTGTGGTGATGTGCGAGTCGGCCCCCTAGGGGTAGTGTCTGAGGCACCCCAGCACGCCGGGCTCACACCCGAGGGAAGGACCACCCGATGAGCATCACCGTCTACAGCACGCCCTCCTGCGTGCAGTGCAAGGCGACCTACCGCGCGCTCGACCGCAAGGGCCTGTCCTACGAGGTCGTCGACGTCACCAGCGACGCGGAGGCCCTCGCGACGGTGCGTGCCCTCGGGCACGTCCAGGCCCCCGTGGTGGTCAGCGGCGACGAGCACTGGTCGGGCTTCCGCCCGGACCGCATCGACGCCCTCGCGGACCGCTTCGCCACCGTCTCCGCCTGAGAGCACGCCGTGCCGCTCGACGTCGTCTACTTCTCGAGCGTCTCGGGCAACACCCACCGCTTCGTCGGGAAGCTGGGCGTGGCGGCGCAGCGCATCCCGCTGCGCCCGCGCGAGGAGCACCTGCGCGTCACCGAGCCCTACGTCCTCATCGTGCCCACCTACGGTGGCGGTGACGGGACGGGCGCGGTGCCCAAGCAGGTGATCCGCTTCCTGAACGACCCGGCCAACCGCGCCCTGATCCGGGGCGTCGTGGGGGCCGGCAACACCAACTTCGGGGCTCACTACGCCGCGGCCGGCGACGTCGTCGCCGCCAAGTGCCGCGTGCCCCTCCTGTACCGCTTCGAGCTCTTCGGCACCCCCGAGGACGTGCGTCGCGTCCGCGACGGATTGGACACCCTGTGACCCTCACCTCCGCTGCCCCCGAGGCCGCCGGCACCGTGCCCGCGCCGGCCCAGGCCTCCCCGGGCTTCCACTCGCTCAACGCGATGCTGAACCTGTGGGACGAGCAGGGGCGCATCCAGTTCGACGCGGACCGCGAGGCGGCCCGGCAGTACTTCCTGCAGCACGTCATCCCCAGCACCCCGGTCTTCGCCAGCTTCGAGGCCCGCCTGGACCACCTCGTCGCCGAGGGGTACTACGAGGCGGCCGTGCTGGACCGCTACCCGCGCGCCTTCGTGCGCGAGCTGACCGACCGCGCCCACGCCGCGAGGTTCCGCTTCGCCACCTTCCTGGGCGCCTTCAAGTTCTTCACCAGCTACGCGCTGAAGAGCTTCGACGGCAAGCAGTACCTCGAGGGCTTCGAGGACCGCGCCGTGATGACCGCCCTCACCCTCGCCGCCGGCGACCAGGCGCTGGCCACGGCGATCGTCGACGAGATCGTCAGCGGCCGCTTCCAGCCGGCCACCCCCACCTTCCTCAACGCCGGCAAGGCCTCGCGCGGCGAGCTGGTCTCCTGCTTCCTGCTGCGCATCGAGGACGACATGGAGTCCATCGGCCGCGGCATCAACTCCGCCCTGCAGCTGTCCAAGCGCGGCGGCGGCGTGGCCCTGCTGCTGAGCAACATCCGCGAGTACGGCGCGCCCATCAAGCGCATCCAGAACCAGTCCTCCGGCGTCATCCCCGTGATGAAGCTGCTGGAGGACTCCTTCTCCTACGCCAACCAGCTCGGCGCGCGCCAGGGCGCCGGCGCGGTGTACCTGTCGGCGCACCACCCCGACATCATGCGGTTCCTGGACACCAAGCGCGAGAACGCGGACGAGAAGATCCGCATCAAGACCCTCAGCCTGGGCGTCGTGGTCCCCGACATCACCTTCGAGCTCGCCAGGAACAACGAGCCGATGCACCTGTTCTCGCCCTACGACGTCGAGCGCGTCTACGGCGTGCCGTTCGGCGACGTGGCGGTGAGCGAGAAGTACCGCGAGATGGTCGCGGACCCGCGCATCAAGAAGACGCAGATCAACGCCCGCGACTTCTTCCAGACCCTCGCCGAGCTGCAGTTCGAGTCGGGCTACCCCTACGTCGTGTTCGAGGACACGGTGAACCGGGCGAACCCGATCGAGGGCCGCATCAACATGTCCAACCTGTGCTCGGAGATCCTGCAGGTCAACACCCCCAGCACGCTGGGCGAGGACCTCGGATACGAGGTCGTCGGCAAGGACATCTCCTGCAACCTCGGCTCGCTGAACATCGCCCTGGCCATGGACGGCGGCGACCTCGGCGCCACGGTGGGCACCGCGGTGCGCGCGCTGACCGCCGTCTCGGTCGCCAGCGACATCCGCTCCGTGCCCTCCATCGCCCACGGGAACTCGCGCTCGCACGCCATCGGCCTGGGGCAGATGAACCTGCACGGCTACCTGGCCCGCGAGCGGATCCACTACGGCAGCGAGGAGGGCATCGACTTCACGAACGTCTACTTCTGCTCGGTGCTCTTCCACGCGCTGCGCGCCTCCAACGAGATCGCGATCGAGACCGGCACGACGTTCGAGGGCTTCGAGCGCTCCGCCTACGCCGACGGCAGCTTCTTCGACAAGTACACCGAGCGCGAGTGGGCCCCGGCCACCGAGCGCGTCGCCGGGCTGTTCGCCAAGGCCGGCATCGCGATCCCCACGCAGGACGACTGGCGCGCGCTGAAGGCCTCCGTCATGGAGCACGGCATCTTCAACCAGAACCTGCAGGCCGTGCCGCCCACCGGTTCCATCAGCTACATCAACAACTCCACCTCCTCGATCCACCCGATCGCCTCGAAGATCGAGATCCGCAAGGAGGGCAAGCTCGGCCGCGTCTACTACCCGGCGCCGTTCATGACGAACGACAACCTGGAGTACTACGAGGACGCGTACGAGATCGGCCCCGAGAAGATCATCGACACCTACGCGGCGGCCACCCAGCACGTCGACCAGGGCCTGTCGCTGACGCTGTTCTTCAAGGACACCGCCACCACCCGCGACGTCAACCGCGCGCAGATCTACGCGTGGCGCAAGGGGATCAAGACGATCTACTACGTGCGCATCCGCCAGATGGCGCTGGAGGGCACCGAGGTCGAGGGCTGCGTCAGCTGCATGCTCTGACGGGCGGGACGACGACGGCGCTGGACGGGACGAGGGACGAGGACGAGACGGTGGAGAAGCTCAAGCTCATCGATCGCGTGAACGCGATCAACTGGAACCGCGTGCAGGACGAGAAGGATCTCGAGGTCTGGAACCGCCTCACGAGCAACTTCTGGCTGCCGGAGAAGGTGCCGCTGTCCAACGACGTGCAGTCGTGGGCGCGGCTGTCGGAGGCCGAGAAGCAGCTGACGATGCGGGTGTTCACCGGCCTGACGCTCCTGGACACCATCCAGGGCACGGTGGGCGCGGTCTCGCTCATCCCGGACGCGCTGACCCCGCACGAGGAGGCCGTCTACACGAACATCGCGTTCATGGAGTCGGTCCACGCCCGCAGCTACTCCTCGATCTTCTCCACGCTCGCCTCCACCCAGGCGATCGACGAGGCCTTCACCTGGTCCGAGGAGAACGAGGCGCTGCAGCGCAAGGCATCGATCGTGCTGGAGTACTACCACGGCGACGACCCGCTGAAGCGCAAGGTGGCCTCCACGCTGCTGGAGTCCTTCCTCTTCTACTCCGGGTTCTTCCTGCCGATGCACTTCTCCTCGCGCGCGCAGCTGACGAACACCGCCGACCTGATCCGGCTGATCATCCGCGACGAGGCCGTGCACGGGTACTACATCGGCTACAAGTACCAGCGCGGCCTGGAGCTGGTGGACCAGGCTAAGCGGGACGAGCTGAAGGACTACACCTTCGACCTGCTCTTCGAGCTGTACGACAACGAGTGCAAGTACACTTCGGACCTGTACGACAACGTCGGGCTCACCGAGGACGTCAAGACGTTCCTGCACTACAACGCCAACAAGGCGCTCATGAACCTCGGCTACGAGGGCATGTTCCCCGCCGACACGGCCAGGGTGGACCCCGCCATCCTGTCCGCGCTGTCCCCGAACGCCGACGAGAACCACGACTTCTTCTCCGGCTCGGGGTCCAGCTACGTCATCGGCAAGGCCGTCGCCACCGAGGACGAGGACTGGGAGTTCTGATCTGCGCCGCGGGCCCGTCGTGACCACACCCGACGGGCCCGC
>NZ_JBJLSG010000022.1:0-50426 GCF_050871925.1 Kineococcus gurbantunggutensis | reverse complement strand
CCCCCCCCCCCCCCCCCCCCCCCCCCCCCCCCCCCCCCCCCCCCCCCCCCCCCCCCCCCCCCCCCCCCCCCCCCGGGGGGGGGGGGGGGGCGCGGGACCGGGGTGCGGGAGGGCGCGAAGCGGGTGGCGCGTGGGCCGGGCGGGGGACGCGGTGGCGCCGGGCGGGTGGGGCGGCGCGCGCAGGGGTGCGATCAGCGCGGCCGCGGTGCTACCCAGGAGAGGTGCTCGCCCTGCGCGCGGCCCCGCTGGGCCGCTCCCCGTTCCTGGCCCGGGCGCTGCTGCGCGGGCTGTGGCTCGGCGGCGGCCTGAGCGCCGTGGCCGTCGCCGCGCTGGGCTGGGGCGCCGCGCTGGACGCCGCCGCGGCCGGGCGCGCCCCGCACGTCGTGCCGGCGCTGCTGCCCGTGCTCGTGGCGACCCCGCTGGGCGCGCTGCTCGGCGCCGCCCTGGCCACCGCGGGCGCGGTCGCGGTGCTGACGCTGGCCCGCGGCCGGGTGCCGCGACACCCCTCGCGGGTGCTGCTGGCCGCGCTCGTGGCGCGCGGCGAGCAGCGGCGCCCGGTGCGCTGAGCCCCGCCCGCGCACCGGGCCCGCCGCCGGTTCAGCGGCGCGCGCTCACCAGCGGCCGTGCACGTGCTCGCGCACGAGCTCGTCGTACACCTCGCGCACCGCGCGCTGCTGCTCGTCGGTGGGGGCGGGCAGGTCCGCGGCGGCGGCGTTGCGGCGGGCCTGCTCGCCGTTGCGGGCGCCGGGGATGACGACGCTCACGCCGGGCTGCTCGACGATCCAGCGCAGCGTGGCGCCGGCCAGCGGGACGTCGCCGAAGACGCCGGCCAGGCGGCGGGCGGCCTGCACGCCCACCTCGAAGGGCACGCCCGCGAACGTCTCGCCGATGTCGAAGGCGGCGCCCTCGCGGTTGTAGGTGCGGTGGTCGTCGGCGGCGAACGTGGTGCTCTCGTCGTACTTGCCCGACAGCAGCCCCGAGGCCAGCGGCACGCGCACCACCACGCCGACGCCGGCCTCGGCCGCGGCGGGCAGGAACTCGGTGACCGGCTTCAGGCGCAGCGGGTTCAGGATGATCTGCACGCTGGCCACGTGCGGGCGGGCCACCGCGGCCAGGCCCTCGGCGACGGTCTCCACCGACACGCCGTAGGCGGCGGTGCGCCCCTCCTGCACGAGGGTGTCCAGGGCGTCGAAGACCGCGTCGGTGGCGTACACCTCCGAGGGCGGGCAGTGCAGCTGCACCAGGTCCAGGGTCTGCACGCCGAGGTTCTCGCGGCTGCGGTCGTTCCAGGCGCGGAAGTTCTCCAGCGAGTACGCGCCCGCCACGTGCGGGTCCGCCCGGCGGCCCATCTTCGTGGCGACGGTGACCCCGCTCGCGCCGCTCTCGCGCAGGAAGCGCCCCACCAGGCGCTCGCTGCGCCCGTCGCCGTACACGTCGGCGGTGTCCAGGAACGTCACGCCCGCGTCCACGGCGGCGGCCAGCGTGGCCAGCGCGTCGTCCTCGCCGACCGATCCCCAGTCACCGCCGAGCTGCCAGCAGCCCAGCCCCACGACGCCGACCTCGCGGCCGGTCCTGCCCAGCGTCCTCGTCTGCACGCGCCGCACCCTACGCAGGCGCCGCGGCGGGCGCAGCGCGGGCGGTTCAGCCGGCGGTGGCGCTGAAGCGCGAGTGCGGGTCCAGGCGGGTGAGCAGCTTGGCGCCCAGCTCCTCCAGCGCGGCGACGTCCTCGCGCTCCAGGACGTCGAAGACCATGCGGCGCACCGCCTCCACGTGCCCGGGGGCGGTGGCGACGATGTGCTCCCAGCCGGCGTCGGTGAGGACGGCGAACTGCCCGCGGCCGTCGGCGGGGTCGGCCTCGCGGCGCACCCAGCCGCGGTCCTCGAGCTTGCGCACGACGTGCGAGACGCGCGGGGCGGAGGAGTTCGTGCGCGAGGCCACCTCGCTCATCCGCAGCCGCCGCCCGGGCGACTCCGAGAGCATCGCCAGCACCATGTACCCGGTGTGGGTGAGGTCCGCGTCGCGCTGGAGCTGGGAGTCCAGCGCCGCGGGCAGCAGGGTGATCACCGCGGCGAGCTTGAGCCAGGCGCGGCGCTCGTCGGGGTCGAGCCAGCGCGGCTGCGGTGCCGGTCCCGGGTCTGCGCTCACCGCCCCATCGTAGGGACGTGGTTGCCCCGGCGACGTTGCCCCGCGACGCCGCCCCCGGACCCGCCCGCGCTCACCCGCCCGCGCTCAGGCGTGCAGCACGCGGTGCCCGGCGGCGCTCAGGGCCGCCGCGACGGGGTGCTCCGGCGGGGCGTCGGTGACGATGCCGGCGACCTCGGACAGCGGCAGCACGACGTGCGCGGAGGCGGTGCCGAGCTTCTCGGAGCTGGCCAGCACGTGGGTCTCGGCGGCCCGGGCGGCCAGGGCGCGCTTGACCGCGGCCTCCTCGGCGTCGCCGGTGGTCAGGCCCGCCGCCGGGTGCACGCCGGTGACCCCGAGGAGGAGGACGTCGGCGTTGACGCGGGCTGCGGCCTCGACGGTGGCCGCGCCGCACGTGACGCCGGAGTGCTTGAACAGCCGCCCGCCCAGGACGAGGACCTCCGCGCGCGGGTGCTCCACGAGGGCGGCGGCCACGACGGGGCTGTGGGTGACGACCGTGACCTCCAGCCAGGGCGGCAGCGCGCGGGCCACGGCCAGCGCCGTGCTGCCGCCGTCGAGCAGGACGGTGCCGCCGGCGGGCACCAGGCGGACGGCGGCCGCCGCCACGGCCGCCTTGCCGGCGGTGGCCAGGCCCGCGCGCGCGGCGAGGTCGGCGGTGGCGGGGGAGGCGGGCAGCGCCCCGCCGTACACGCGCTGGCACAGCCCGGCGGCGGCCAGCTCGCGCAGGTCGCGGCGGACCGTGTCCTCGGTGGTGCCCAGCTCGGCGGCGACCTCCTTGGCCACCACGCGCCCGCGCGTGCGCAGCCGCTCGAGCAGTTCGTCCCGCCGTTGCGCCGCCAGCACCCGGCACCTCCACAATTGTCCACGTTCTTGCGCGTTGTTGCGTAGTGTGCCGCACGTGAGCCGATCCCTGTGCACCCTCATCGCCGGCCCCCGCCGCTCGGGCGCCGGTGACGGCCCCGCGGAGGTGGCCGCCGGGCCCCTGTTCGCCGCCGTGCCCGCCGGGGCCGCCCGGTGAGCGCGCCCGCCGGCCCCGGCCTGCCCGGCGTGGACGTGCCCGACGCGCGCGGGCGCACCGGCCTGGAGCGCGCCGGGCGCGAGCTGAGCGGCAACCCCGGCGTCGTCGTGCGCGAGGTGGAGGTCCTGGCCTCCGCCTGGCACGTGCTGCGCCGCACCACGCTGGACTACCGCCACCGCGACGGCCGCTGGGAGGTGCAGCAGCGCGAGACCTACGACCGCGGCGACGGCGCCACCGTCCTGCTGCACGACACCGCCCGCCGCACCGTGCTGCTCACCCGGCAGTTCCGCTACCCCGCCTACGTCAACGGCCACCCCGACGGGCTGCTCGTGGAGACCGCCGCCGGGCTCGTGGAGGGCGAGGACCCCGCCGCGGCCGCGCGCCGGGAGACCGCCGAGGAGCTCGGCGTCGAGGTGGGCGAGCTGGAGCACGTCTTCTCGCTGTGGACCAGCCCCGGCTCGGTCACCGAGCGCGTGCACTGCTACGCCGCGCCCTACACGCCGCAGCGGCGCACCGGCGCCGGCGGCGGCCTGGCCGAGGAGGGCGAGGACATCGAGGTGCTCGAGCTCGACGTGGACGAGGCGCTGGCCGCCGTGCGCGACGGGCGCATCGCCGACGCCAAGACCGTGCTGCTGCTGCAGTGGTCGGTCCTGCACGGCCCGTTCGCCCCGGGCGCCCGGGCGGGGGAGAGCGCCCGGGCCCGGTGAACCCCGCCGGCGGCTGCCGCGTTGGAGAGGCGAGAGCACCCGGGGAGACCGCCGAGGGACAGGGGACCGCCGTGAGCAGCACCAGCACCCGCACCCGCACCGACCGCCCCGCCGCGCGCCGCCGCTGGCCCTGGGTGCTGGTGGTGCTCGTCCTCGTCCTGGGGGCGCTCGCCGCGGTGCTGGGCCCGCGCCTGTACGCGCGCTCGCAGGAGGGGCGGGCCGCCGCGCCGCTGAGCAGCCCCGCGGCCGGCGCCGCCGCACCGACCGCCGCCGCCCCGACCGCGGCCGCCGACGACCCCGCCCTGGAGGGCGCCTGGACGGTCACCGGCGGCACCGCCGGCTACCGCGTCGACGAGGTCCTCAACGGGCAGGACGTCACCGTCACCGGCCGCACCGAGCGGGTCGGCGGCGAGCTGACCGTCGCCGGCGGCGCGCTCACCGCCGGCACCGTCACCGTGGACCTGGCCAGCGTGACCACCGACTCCGGCGCCCGCGACGGGCAGTTCCGCCGGCTGCTCGGGGTGGAGGCGAACCCGGACGCCACGTTCACCCTCACCGGCCCCGTCCCGCTCGGCGGCCTGGACGAGGGCACCGCCCTGGCGCTGACCCTGCCCGGCACCCTGACGCTCAACGGGCGGGACCGCGACGTGCAGGTGCCCGCCACCGCGCAGCGCACCGCCGAGGGCACCGTCACCGTCACCGGCGCCGTGCCCGTCACCTGGGCCGACTTCGGCGTGCAGGCCCCCGACCTGGGCTTCGTCTCCGTGGAGGACACCGGCACCGTGGAGTTCGCCGTCACCGCCGCCCCCGCCTGACCCGCGCCGCGCCGGCGCACCGGCCCGCCCACGCCGCCGCGCCCGCCGGGAACGCGCCGCGCGCGCCCGAACCGCTGCGCGCGCGGCGGCGCGGGACGTAGGTTCGCCCCGTGGAACCTGCGGAGGTGGGGCAACCGCTCCTGCTCCGCGCGCTGCAGGAGGTCGCCGAGGGGATCGTGCTGCTCGACGCCGAGCACTGGCGCGTCGAGCACGTCAACGACGCCGGGGCCGCCCTGCTCGGCCTGCGGCCCGAGGAGCTGCGCGGGCGCCGGCTCGCGGAGCTGTTCCCGCAGGTCGCCGGCTCGGAGTTCCACCTGCAGCTGCGCCGCACCCGCACCGAGAGCGGCCTGGTCGACTGGACCGGCCCCCTGCCCGGCACCGGCCTGCACCTGCACGTGCGCGCCCAGCGCCTGGACGGGCACGTCCTGTGCGCCTACCGCGACGTCAGCGTCGAGCACGCCCTGCGGGTCGAGCGCGACGAGCTCACCCGCGCCCTGGCCCGCACCGTGGAGCGCACCACCCGCCTGCTGGCGCTGTCCGCGGCCCTGACCGCCGCCGACGACGTGCGCGGCGTGGCCCGCGTCGTGGTGGACACCGCCCGCTCGGTGTTCGGCGCCACCCACGCGGCCCTGTCCGTCGTGGACGAGGAGCGCCGCGTCCTGCGCACCCCCTTCCTGGAGGAGCTGGCCCCCGGCGGGGTGGAGCAGTGGCACGACCTGCCGCTGGACGGCCCCGGTCCCGGCACCGCGGCGCTGCGCGAGCAGCGCCCCCGCTACGAGGACGGCGAGCAGCTGCGCGCCCGCTACCCGGAGCTGACCGCGCGCTGGGACGCCGCCGACGTCGGCTACTGCGCCGCCGTGCCCCTGGTCGCCGCCGGGCGCGGGGTCGGGCTGGTCACCCTGGTGTGGTCCGGCGACCGGCGCCCCTCGGCCGGGCAGCGGGCGCTGCTGGAGGCCTCCGTCTCCTACGCCACCCAGGCCCTGCAGCGCGCCCTGGCCCTGGCCGAGCAGCGCGACACCGCCCGCACCCTGCAGCTGGCCATGCTCACCGACCACCTGCCCCGCTCCGAGGACCTGCGCCTGGCCGCCCGCTACGTGCCCGCCCGCCTCGACGCCCACGTCGGCGGCGACTGGTACGACGCCGTCGTCCTGCCCGACGGCGCCACGCTGCTCGTCATCGGCGACGTCACCGGCCACGACGTCACCGCCGCCGCCGCCATGGGCCAGCTGCGCGTGGCGCTGCGCGCCCTGGCCGTGGACCGGGCGCAGGACCCCTCCGCGCTGCTGGCCCGGCTGGAGTCCGTCGTGCCCTCCCTGGGCGGGGAGCCGGTCCTGGCCACCTGCCTCGTCGCCCGCGTGGAACCGCCCGGCACCGGCCCCGGCGCCGGGCGCCGGGCGCTGCGCTGGGCCAGCGCCGGGCACCCCCCGCCGCTGCTGGTGCACCCCGACGGGCGCGCGGAGCTGCTGCGCACCGCGCCGGACGTCCTGCTGGGCGTCGTGCCGGGCGGCGCGGCGCGCACCGACCACCGCACCGAGCTGCCCGCCGGCTGCACGCTGCTGCTGTGCACCGACGGCCTCGTCGAGCACCGCGACGCCGACCTCGACGACGGCCTGGAGCGGCTGCGCGCCGCCGGGACCGCCCTGGCCCGCGCCGGCGACGACGACCTCGGCCCCGCGCTCGACGCGCTGCTGCGCGCCGTCGAGCCCGCCGGCGGCGACGACGTCGCCGTGCTCGCCGCCCGCTTCGCGCCGCCGCGCTGAGCGCCGCCCCGCCGGGCGCCGCCTACGATCGTGGTTCGTGAGCGAGCAGCGGGACGAGCAGCGCGAGGTGCCGGGCGGCACGCCGGACGGGACGCCCGACGGGGCGCCGGGCGAGCGGCGGGAGCCCGGGCCGGTGGTGTTCGAGGGCCGCACCGGCACCGCCCGCCCCATCACCACCTACGGCACGCCCGTGCTGCACCGCCGCTGCACCCCGGTGACCGCCTTCGACGACGACCTCGTCCAGCTCGTGGCCGACATGTTCGCCTCCATGACCGCCGCCGACGGCGTGGGCCTGGCCGCCAACCAGATCGGCGTGGACGCCCGGGTGTTCGTCGTGGACTGCCCCGACGAGGACGGCGAGCACGTCGTGGCCCACGTGGTGAACCCCGTCCTGCACCTGCCCACCGGCCGCAGGCGCCGCCTGGACCTAGACGGGGAGGGCTGCCTGTCGGTGCCCGGCCAGTACGCCGACCTGGCCCGCCCGGACCGCAGCGAGGTCACCGGCGTGGACGTGCACGGCCGGCCGGTGCGCGTGGTGGGCACCGGCCTGCTGGCGCGCTGCCTGCAGCACGAGGTCGACCACCTCGAGGGCGTCGTCTACGTGGACCGCCTGCCCGCCGGGCAGCGGGTGGAGGTCCTCGCCGCCGCCGGTCTGCCCACGGAGGTGCGCCGGTGAGCCGCACCAGCCCCGTCGTCCTGGGCATCGAGTCCAGCTGCGACGAGACCGGCGCCGGCCTGGTCAGCGACGGCGTCCTGCTCGGCGACGCCCTGGCCTCCAGCATGGACGCGCACGCCCGCTTCGGCGGCGTCGTGCCCGAGGTCGCCGCCCGCGCCCACCTGGAGGCGATGGTCCCCGTGGTGCGCCGGGCCCTGGAGGCCGCGCACCTGGACCTCGCCGACGTCGACGCCGTGGCCGTCACCGCCGGGCCGGGGCTGTCCACCGCCGTGCAGGTCGGCCTGGCCTCGGCCAAGGCGCTGGCCTTCGCGATCGGCAAGCCGCTGTACGGGGTGCACCACCTGGCCGGGCACGCCGCCGTCGACGTCCTGGAGCACGGCCCGCTGCCGCCGCGGTGCGTGGCGCTGGTCGTCTCCGGCGGGCACACCTCCCTGCTGCTGCTGGGCGACCTGGGCCGCGACCGCATCGTGCACCTGGGCGACACCACCGACGACGCCGCCGGGGAGGCGTTCGACAAGGTCGCCCGCGTCCTGGGCCTGGGCTACCCCGGCGGCCCGGCGATCGACCGCGCCGCCCGCGAGGGCGACCCGCGCGCCATCGCCTTCCCCCGGGCGCTCTCGCGCCCCTCCGACCCCGCCTACGGCTTCTCCTTCTCCGGGCTGAAGACCGCCGTGGCGCGCTGGGTGGAGGCGCGCACCGACGCCGGCGGCGAGGTGCCCGTCGCGGACGTGGCCGCCTCCTTCCAGGAGGCCGTGGCCGACGTCCTCACCCGCAAGGCCGTGGCCGCCTGCCGCGAGCACGGCGTGGACACGCTGCTGCTCGTCGGCGGCGTGGCGGCCAACACCCGCGTGCGGGCGCTGGCCGAGGAGCGCTGCGCCGCGGCGGGCCTGCAGCTGCGGGTGCCGCCGATCCGGCTGTGCACCGACAACGGCGCGATGATCGCCGCGGTGGGCGACCTGCTCGTGCGCGCCGGGGCGCCGGCCTCCGGGCTGGACCTGGCCGCCGACCCCTCCGCGCCGCTGACGGGGGCGCTGCTCGCCGGCCCCTGGGGCTGAGCACCCGCCCGCCGGGGGGCCGGCGCGCCGGGGTCAGCGCGCCGCCGTGCCCAGGCGCGAGAGCACGGCCGCGTACGCCGCGGTCACCGCGGTCGTCAGCGTCGGCTCCAGCACGGGCGCGAACGCGGGGGAGTGGTTCGTGGGCACCGGTGCGCCGGAGTCCAGCACCTCCCCGGGCACCCCGCCGAAGAACCAGTAGACGCCGGGCACGCCCAGCGCGTCGGGCAGGTGCCCGAAGTCCTCGCTGCCCATGCGCGGCGCGGCGTGCAGGACGTTGCCCGCGCCCAGGGCGGCGGCCAGCGGCGCGCGCAGCGCCTCGGTGGCCGCCGGGTCGTTGACCAGCAGCGGGAACGTGTACAGCTCCTCCACCAGCGGCTCGGGCGCCCCGCCGGCGGCCGCCTCGGCCGCCACCACGCGGCGCAGCGCGGGCAGCAGTCGCTCGCGCACGGCCGGGTCCAGGGTGCGCACGTTCACCGTGAACACCGCCTCGGAGGGGATGACGTTCTCCTTCAGCCCGGCGTGGAACGTGCCCACCGTCACCACCGCGGACTCCTGCGCGCCGACCTCGCGGGAGACCACCGACTGCAGGCGCACCACCGCGTGCGCGGCGATCAGCACCGGGTCCACCGCCAGGTGCGGCTGCGAGCCGTGCCCGCCGCGCCCGCGCACCGTGACCCGCCAGCTGTCGGCGCGCGCCATCGCCGGGCCGGGCGTGAGCTCCACCTGCCCGGCGCGCCCGGGCCACACGTGCTGCCCGAAGACGACCTCCGGGCGCGGGGCCCGCTCCCACAGCCCGTCGGCGACCATCGCCGCCGCGCCCTCGCCGGTCTCCTCGCCCGGCTGGAAGACGAACACCACCGTGCCCGCCCACGCCCCGCGCGCCCCGGCCAGCAGGGTCGCCGCCCCGATCGCGGCCGTGACGTGGGTGTCGTGGCCGCAGGCGTGCATCACCGGCACGTCCGTGCCGTCCGGCAGGGTGCCGCGCGCGGTGCTGGCGTGCGGCAGGCCGGTGTCCTCGGCCACCGGCAGCCCGTCGGTGTCGGCGCGGAACGCCACCACCGGCCCCTCGCCGTTGCGCAGCACCGCCACCACGCCGGTGCCCCCGCACCGCCACGCCTCGAACCCCAGCGCGCTCATCCGCTCGGCGACCAGCGCGGCCGTGGCGTGCTCTTGCATCGACAGCTCCGGCGCGGCGTGCAGCCGCCGGTACAGGGCGTGCAGGTCCTCGCGCAGCTCCTCGCCGACGAGCGCGTCGACGAGCGGGTCGGGCGCGTCGGCGGGGGTGGTGGTGGCGGTCGGGGCGTCGGTCACGGGCGGTGCCTCCTCGGTGCGGTGGGGGGCAACCTCCCACGCCCGGCGCGGCGCGGCCGGCACCGCCGGGCACCTCCGGCGCGCCCCGTCCGTTCACGCGGGGCACGCAGCACCCCCACACGAGGAGCGAGACGACCGGTGGCCATCGACTACTCCAAGAAGCGCGACGAACCGCAGCCGCAGCAGGCGCCGTCCGGCGGCGGCGGCGTGTCGCTGAGCAAGGTGACGCTGACGAAGGCGGCGCCGAGGGTCTCGCTCACCAAGTCCGGCGGTGCCGGCGGCACCCTGAAGGTGCACCTGGCGTGGAACGCGCGCCCCGCGCAGGCGCCCTCCGGCGGCGGCTTCCTGTCCAAGCTGAAGCAGGCCGCCTCCGGCGGCTCCGGCGGCATCGACCTCGACCTGGGCGCCCTGTACGAGTTCAGCGACGGCTCCAAGGGCGTCGTGCAGGCCCTGGGCAACGCCTTCCGCGACCTCGGCACCGGCGAGCCGCTGGTCTGGCTGGACGGCGACGACCGCCGCGGCGGCGGCGGGGAGAACCTCTACGTCGACCTGCGCGACCCCTCCCGGCTCAAGCGCGTCCTCGTCTTCGCGTTCATCTACGAGGGCGTGCCGAACTGGGCCGCCGCCGACGGCGTGGTGACCCTGCACCCGGTCGGCGGCCCCGAGGTCGAGGTGCGCCTGGACGAGCACGACGACCGCTCGCCCATGTGCGCGATCGCCCAGATCGTCTCCGACGGGCGCGAGGTCTCCGTGCAGCGCGAGGTGCGCTACGTGCAGGGCGGGCAGAAGGCCCTGGACGAGGCGTACGGCTGGGGCATGCGCTGGCAGACCGGCCGCAAGTGAGCCGCTGAGCGCGCCGGCCGGGCCCGCGCCCGGCCGGCCCGCTCACGCCCGCGGCAGGGGCAGCGCCAGCACGGTGCCGCCGGCGTCGTCGACGACCTCGAAGGCCACCGCGTCCGCGCGCAGCACCGACGCCTGCATGTCGCACGTCAGCTCCTTCGCCCCCACGCCGAGGAACTCCCCGGCCGGGCGCACCGAGCCGTCCACCGTGCGCACCAGCGCCCGGTAGGTGCGGCCCTGCTCGAACCCGGTGGCCACGAACGTCACCTCCACCCCCCAGGTGTGCGGCACGACGACCGCCGGGGAGTCCGCGCGCACCTGCGCGGCCACCACCGTCAGCGGCAGCCGCTCCACCGCCACCGACGGCGCGGGCTCCGGCGCCGGGCGCGTCAGCCCGTACGTGACGCCGGTGGCGGTGCCCGCCGCCAGCAGCGCCGCCGCGACCGGCACCAGCACCGCGCGCCGGCGCCCGCGGCGGGCCTCGCGGCGCTCGCGGTGCTCGCGCAGCACCGACTCCTCGCGCACTGCGGCCAGCACCCGCTCGCCCAGCTCGCGCGGCGGCGCCGGCGGGCCGGGCAGCCGCTCGGGGTCCACCCGGCGCAGGTCGGGGGCCAGCGGCGCCAGCTCGGCCAGCTCCGCGCGGCAGTCCGCGCAGCCGTCCAGGTGCGCGCGCAGGCGCGGCACCTCCTCCTCCGGCAGCAGCCCCAGCGCGTAGAAGCCGAGCTGCTCGCGCAGCTCCCGGTGGGTGCCCGCCCCGCTCACGGCTCCACCCCCATCTCGTCCATCGCCACCCGCAGGGCCTTGAGCCCGTAGAACACCCGGCTGCGCACCGTGCCCACCGGCACGCCCAGCTCGGCGGCCACTTCGCCCGGCGGGCGGTCCTTCAGGTACGTCTCCACGATCGCCGTGCGGTGCTCGGCGGACAGCCGGCGCAGCGCCTCCTCCACCACCCAGCCGCGCAGCAGGCCCTCGCCGGGGTCCTCCACCGGCTGCCCGGCGCCGTCACCGGCCGCGTCGGCCACGTCCGCCACGAGGGCACCCTGCCAGGGCCGCGAGCCCGCGGCGCGCACGTGGTCCAGCACGGCGTTGCGGGCGATGGCGAACAGCCAGGTGCGCAGGCTCGCCAGCGCCGGGTCGTAGCGGTCCGCGGCGCGCCACGCGCGCAGGAACGTCTCCTGCACCACGTCCTGCGCGGCGGCGGCGTCGCCCAGGCAGCGCAGCGCGAACCGGTGCAGCTCCGCGCCGTGGGCGGCGTACGCGCGGGCCACGTCCGCCTCCCCGCGCAGGCCGCCGTCGTGCGCGCCGGGGTCGCCCGCGGCGGCGTGCCGCCCGCGCCGTCCCTGCCGCAGTCCCATCGCGCTCCTCGTCCCGCTCGTCCCGCTCGTCCCGCTCGTCGTGCTGCTCGTGCCGCTCCCGCCCGGGCGGCCCGGCGGCCCCCCTCGCGCCGCCGGGCCGCGTCCGGGGTCAGGGCAGGCGCAGCGCCAGGTCGGTGACGACCGCGTCCACGTGCCCCGTCGCCGTGGCCTGCCCCGTCAGCAGCGACACCCGGTGGACCGTCGAGCGGCCGGCGTCCTTCCCGGTGCCGGGCACGACCGCGTAGCCGGTGGTGCCCGCGACGTCGAAGCCGACGTCGCCGCTGAGGTCCACGCCGAGCTTGCCGGTGGCCGCGAGGGTGCCCGAGTTGGCGGGCGACTGCACGGCCACCTGGTCGGTGGCGGTGTTCAGCACGAACAGGGTGGTGCCGGTGGCCTCGTCGAGGTCGTTGTTCGTGTAGGCCGCGGCGGTGACGCCGGTGGTGGTGCCGGCCGCGGGCGGGGTGCTCAGCGGGGTGTCGGCGACGGTCGCGGCGCCCGGGGTGGCGAACGGCTGGCGCAGGTTCTGGCCGGTGTCGCTGACGACGCGCAGGGCGTTGGCGGCGGGGTTGAAGTCCACGCCGAACGCGGTGCCCTCCAGCGGGACCGTCAGGCGGCGGTCCAGGCGCGCCTTCGCGGCGTGCACGTCCAGGACGTACACCCCGCCCTTGTCGCCGACGCCGTAGACCTGGCGGTCCTGCACGCGCGCGTCGATGCCGACGAGCCTGGTGTCCTCCACCAGGCCGGTGAGCGTGCCGGTCGTGCGCGCCCTGCCGTGGTCGGCGGTGGAGAACGTCACGAGCTTCGTGCCGTCGACCAGGCCCACGGCGCGCGGGGAGCCGGAGCGCTCGTGGCCGCCGCGCGGGCCGTCGGCGGAGGCGGCGGTGGGGGCCAGGACGACGGCGGCGGCGGCGAGGGCGGTGAGCGCGGTACGGGTTCGCACGGGTTCCTCCAGGTGGTCGGTGCCCGGCGTCCGTGCCGGGCTCGACGGTGCTTACGCGCCCCGCCGCGCCCGCGTTCACCGCCGCCCGGGAATTCCTCGGCCACCGCGGGAGGGGGCGGGGAGGAGGGCGCGGCGCCGGTCGCGGGGAGGGGCGGGGCCGGGACGGGCGGTGGGTAGCGTGGGCGCCCGTGACGACCGCGGCACCGGCCCCCCGCACCACCTCCCCCGGGGCGGCGGTCGCGATGGTCCTGGGCGCCGCGGTGAGCGTGCAGGTCGGCGCCACCGCCGCCAGCGCCCTGTTCCCCTCCGTCGGCGCCGTCGGGGCCGCGGCCCTGCGCCTGCTGCTGGCTGCGCTCGTCATGGCCGTGGCCGTGCGGCCCCGGGTGCTGCGCTGGACGCGCCGGCAGCTGCTGCTGTCGGCGGCCTTCGGCGCCGTGCTCGCCGCGATGAACACCTCCTTCTACGCGGCCCTGACCCACATCCCCCTCGGCGTCGCCGTCACGTGCGAGTTCCTCGGCCCGCTGACCCTGTCGGCCCTGCTGACCCGCCGCCGCCGGGACCTGGTGTGGGTGGTGCTGGCGCTGGCGGGCGTGGTCGTCCTCGGCCTGGGCGGGGACGGCGAGGGCGGCGCCCTGGAACCGGTCGGGGTGCTGCTGGCGCTGGTGGCGGGCGCCTGCTGGGCCGGGTACGTGCTGCTCAGCGCCCGCGTGGGCGCCGCGGTGCCCGGGCAGGGCGGCCTGGCGGTGGCCAGCGTCGTGGCCGGCGCGCTGGTGCTGCCGCTGGGGGCGGCCACCGCCGGCGCGGACCTGCTGCACGCGCACGTGCTGCTGCTGGGCCTGGCCGCCGCCGTGATGTCCTCGGTGCTGCCGTACTCCCTGGAGCTGGTGGCGCTGCGCCGCCTGCCCGAGCGCACCTTCGGGGTGCTGCTGAGCCTGGAGCCGGCGATCGCCGCGCTGGTGGGCTGGCTGCTGCTCTCGCAGGGGCTGCCGCTGACGTCGGTGCTGGCGATCGCGGTGGTGGTCGTGGCCAGCGCCGGGGCCACCGCCGCGGCCTCGCGCGGTCAGGTCCCCGCCGATCCCGGGCTCGCCACGCACGCCCGACCCCTGGACGGCTAACCTCGCACCGCGGTCGCGCCGGCGGCCGCACCGCACGTCAGTCGAGGAGGACGACGATGACCACGACCGAGGGTCCCGCCGTGCAGACGGTCGCCCCCGACCCGGAGTTCGCCGCCCAGGCCGTCGCGCAGGCCGACCTCTACGAGCGCGCCGCCGCCGACCGCCTGGGGTTCTGGGCCGAGCAGGCCCGCGAGCACGTCACCTGGGACACCGACTTCACCGACGTCCTGGACTGGTCGAACGCCCCGTTCGCGAAGTGGTTCGTCGGCGGCAGGCTCAACGTGGCCGTCAACTGCGTGGACCGCCACGTGGCCGCCGGCAACGGCGAGCGCGTCGCGATCCACTTCGAGGGCGAGCCCGGCGACACCACCAGCCTCACCTACGCCCAGCTGCAGGAGCAGGTCTGCCGCGCCGCCAACGCGCTGAGCGCCCTGGGCGTGGGCCCCGGCGACCGCGTGGCGATCTACCTGCCGATGCTCGTGGAGTCCGTCGTGGCGATGCTGGCCTGCGCCCGCCTGGGCGCGCCGCACTCGGTGGTCTTCGGCGGCTTCTCCGCCGACGCGCTGAACTCGCGCATCGTCGACGCCGAGGCGAAGGTCGTCATCACCTGCGACGGCTCCTACCGCCGCGGCAAGCCCACCACCCTCAAGCCCGCCGTGGACGCGGCGCTGGCCAAGGGCGCCCCCAGCGTGACCGGCGTGCTCGTCGTCAAGCGCAACGGCGAGGACGTGGACTTCACCGAGGGCCGCGACGTGTGGTGGCACGAGGCGCTGGAGGCGGCCTCCCCCGAGCACGAGGCGCAGGCGTTCGACGCCGAGCAGCCGCTGTTCATCCTCTACACCTCCGGCACCACCGGGAAGCCCAAGGGAATCCTGCACACCTCCGGCGGGTACCTCGTGCAGACGGCGTACACCACCCGCAACGTCTTCGACGTGCGCCCCGAGCGCGACGTGTACTGGTGCACCGCCGACATCGGCTGGGTCACCGGGCACAGCTACGTCGTCTACGGCCCGCTCGCCAACGGCATGACCCAGGTGGTCTACGAGGGCACCCCGGACACCCCCGACAAGGACCGCTGGTGGTCCGTGGTCGAGAAGCACGGCGTGACGGTCCTGTACACCGCGCCCACCGCGATCCGCACCTGCATGAAGTGGGGCGAGGAGTTCCCCGCCCGCCACGACCTGTCCAGCCTGCGGGTGCTGGGCAGCGTGGGGGAGAACATCAACCCCGAGGCGTGGAACTGGTACCGCCGCGTCATCGGCGGCGGGCGCACCCCCATCGTGGACACCTGGTGGCAGACCGAGACGGGCGCGCAGATGATCGCCCCGCTGCCCGGCGTCACCGCCCTCAAGGCCGGTTCCGCGCAGGTGCCGCTGCCGGGGATCGCGGCCGAGGTCGTCGACGACGCCGGTCAGCCCCTCGGGCACGGCCAGGCCGGCTACCTGGTGCTCACCGAGCCGTGGCCGTCGATGCTGCGCGGCATCTGGGGCGATGAGCAGCGCTTCAAGGACACCTACTGGGCGCGCTTCCCGGGCCGGTACTTCGCCGGCGACGGCGCCAAGCGCGACGAGGACGGCGACATCTGGCTGCTCGGCCGCGTCGACGACGTCATGAACGTCTCCGGGCACCGGCTGTCCACCGCGGAGATCGAGTCCGCGCTGGTCTCGCACCCGGACGTCGCCGAGGCCGCCGTGGTCGGCGCCACCGACGAGACCACCGGGCAGGCGGTCGTGGCGTTCGTCATCCTGCGCGGCGGGCACGAGCAGGGCCCGGGCACGGTGGCGGACCTGCGCGACCACGTCGGGCGGGAGATCGGCCCGATCGCCAAGCCGAAGTCGATCATGGTCGTGGCCGAGCTGCCCAAGACCCGCTCGGGCAAGATCATGCGCCGCCTGCTGCGCGACGTCGCCGAGCACCGCCCCACCGGGGACGTGACCACCCTGACCGACTCCACGGTCATGGAGTCCATCCGCTCCGGCATGAGCCCCGCCGCCGGGGACTGACCCGCACAGCACCTCCACCGCACCCGCCCCGGGCTCCCCGCCCGGGGCGGGCGCGCGTGCGGCAGGCTCGTGCCGTGCACCGCGCCCGCAGCCCCCGCTCCCGCGCCGCCGACGCGGCCACCGCCGTCGTCACCCTGGGCGTGGCCGCCGGTGCCGTCGTCGTCGCCGCACCGCACGCCCTGGACCTGGCCGGGCACCGCCCCTTCGTGTGGGCGGTGCCGTTCCGGGTGCCGCTGGGCCTGGGCCTGGGCGTCGCCGCCGGCGCGGCGGGCCTGGCGGGCCAGCGCTGGCGGCGCGCGCTGCCGGCCGCCGCCGCCCTGGCCGTGGTGGCCGCCGCCTCGCTGACGGCCACCGCCCAGCGGGGCCTGGGCGCCGGCGAGCTGCCGCCCGCGCGCCCGGGCGACCTGACGTTCCTGGCCGCCAACGTGCTGCACGCCGGCGCCGACCGCGAGGCGGTGGCCGCGCTGGCCGCCCGCACCGGCGCGCAGGCCGTCTCCCTGCCGGAGTCCACGCCCGAGTACGCCCGCGACGTGGCCCGGCGCCTGACCGCCGCCACCGGCACCGGCGTGCAGGTCTTCTTCGCCGCCGACGACGACGACCCGCGCGAGGGCACCTCGCTGCTGGTCTCCGAGGAGCTGGGGGAGTACCGGCAGGTCGAGGAGCTGACCGGCGGCAAGGGCGTGGCCGTGGCCGTGCCGGTCTCGGGCGAGGGCCCGCCGCTGGCGGCCGTGCACACCACCGCCCCCGTGCCCGCCGGGGTCGGGGACTGGGCGCGCGAGGTGCCCGCCGTGGCGCGCTGGTGCGCCGAGAACCCCGGCGCCCTGGCCGCCGGGGACTTCAACGCCACCGTGGACCACCCGGGCCTGGCGGACCTGCCCGGCACCTGCGTGGACGCCGGCGCCGCCAGCGGCACCGGGGCGCGCGGCACCTGGCCGGCGAACGTGCCGGCCCTGCTGGGCGCGACCATCGACCACGCCCTGGGCGACGGCTCGGCGTGGTCGGTGGCGGGCACGAGCGTGCACGAGCTGCCCGGCTCCGACCACCGGGCCCTGGCCACGCGCTGGCGCCCCGCCGGCGCCTGAGCGCCCGGGGCGCGCTCGGCCCCGCGCCCGGGGCGCGCCCCGCGGTGGACCTCACCGTCGGTGCCGCCCGCGGGCCGGCCCGTCACCGCGGTGCTCCGCCGGGAGGACCGCGCGGGCGTCTTGCGCCGAACGCCCCCCGGAAGGGGGCCGGTGCCCCTACTGTCGTGCCGCGGTCGACGCTCGTCCCCCCCGAGCGAGGACGACCCCAGCGTCGCCGCCGGTCCCCCCGCCGGCGGCGACGCGCCCCGCGCGAGCGCACCCGCGCGCCCGCCACTGCCGCCCCGTAGGGTTCTCCCGGCACACCGGCACCGCGCGCGGTGGCAGTGAGGAGGACCCATGACCACCCTGGACGGTCGCGGAGCGACGGCGGCCTCGGCGACCAAGGCGCCGACGGCGCCCGAGCGCACCATCGGCCAGCTCGTGGCCGACGCCACCAAGGACGTCTCGGAGCTGGTGCGCTACGAGGTGGCGCTGGCCAAGGCCGAGATCACCGCCGACGTCAAGAACGGCGCCCTGGGCGGCGGCCTGTTCGCCGTGGCGGGCGTGTTCGGCCTCGTCGCCTTCGTCTTCCTCGGCATCACCCTGGCCTACGCCCTGCACGAGGGCGCCGGCTGGCCCATGTGGCTGTCCTTCCTGGTGGTGGCCGTGCTGCTGCTCCTCGTCGCCGGCGGGCTCGCCGCGGTCGGCTTCGGCCGCGTGAAGAAGGTCGGCCCGCCGCGCCGCACCATCCGCTCCACCAAGGAGACCATCGCCGCCGTGAAGTCGGCCGCCTCCGGCAAGCCGGTCGCCAAGACCATCCCCGGCTCCTCCGCCGGGCGCGCCAGCATCGGTTCCTGACGCGGCCCGCCGTGGCCGCACCCGCCACCGACGTCTCGGCGGTCCTCGTCGAGGGGCCCTGGCGGCACCGCCTCGTCGCGGCCCACGGCGCCCGCTTCCACGTCGCCGAGCTCGGCGAGGGCCCGCTGGTGCTGCTGCTGCACGACTTCCCGCAGTTCTGGTGGGCGTGGCGGGCCCAGCTCGTCGCGCTCGCCGCGGCGGGCTACCGCGCGGTCGCGATGGACCTGCGCGGCTACGGCGCCAGCGACAAGCCGCCGCGCGGCTACGACACCCCCACCTCGGCGGCCGACGCGGCCGCGCTGGTGCGGGCCCTGGGCGAGCGCGACGCGCACGTGGTGGGCCACGGCGTCTCCGGCCGCACCGCGTGGGCGCTGCCGTCGCTGCACCCGCAGCAGGTGCGCGGCATCGCCGTCGTCGGCGCCGCGCACCCGCTGCTGTCGCGGCGCGTGCTGCTGGAGCGGGTGCGCGGGGAGCGCCCGGCCGGGGAGGGCCTGCGCACCACGGCCGCGGCGCTGGCCCGCCAGCTGCCGGTGCTGCCCGAGCACCGGCTGGTGCACGGCGACGGCGTGGAGCAGGTGCTGCGCGCCCGCTCCGGCCCGGCCTGGCCCTCCGAGCGCGACGTCGAGCGCTACGCGCAGGCGGTGCGCGTGCCGTTCGTGGCGCACTCCGCGCTGGAGTACCACCGCTGGGCCGCGCGCTCCGCGGTGCGCGCGGACGGCCGGCGCTTCGCGGCGGCGCTGCGCGGGGGCACCGGCGTGCCGGTGCTGCAGGTGCGCGGCGCGCTGGACCCCACGGTGAGCCGGGCCGCGCTGGAGGCCGCCGGGCGCTGGGCGCACGGCCCGCACCGCGTGGTGGAGGTCCCCGGCGCCGGGCACTACGTGCCCGAGGAGGCCCCCGAGCGCCTCAGCGCCGTGCTGACGAGCTGGCTCGCCCGGTTCTGAGGCACCTCGGCACCCCGTGCCGCTGCGCTTCAGCCGGGCGTGCACCCGCCGGTGCCCACCGGCTGCGTCGAGGAGCCCGCCTGGGCCAGCACCGCGTCCAGCTCCACGGGCGTGAGCACGTACCCGGTCAGCTCGTCGTCCAGGCTCTTGGCGAACACCACCCCGGCCACCCGGCCGTCCTCGGTGAGCAGCGGGCCGCCGGAGTTGCCCGGCTGCACCTGCGAGTACACCGAGTACACCTCGCGCACCACGGGCGCGGTGTCGTACACGTCGCGGCCCTCGGCGCGCAGCACCTCCCGCACCCGCGCCGTGGCCAGCGTGTACGGCCCGTCCAGCGGGAAGCCCGCCACGACGGCCGCGTCCCCGCGCTGCAGCAGCGGCGAGCGCGGCACCGCCGCCACGTCCAGGCCGGGCACGTCCAGCACCGCCAGGTCGCGCGCGGGGTCGTAGGCCACCACCCGGGCCGGGTAGCGGCGCCCGGCGCCCTGCGGCTGCACCAGCGGCTCGTCCACGCCCGCCACGACGTGCGCGTTGGTCACCACGCGCGCCGAGCCGCCCAGGCGCGCGGCGACGAACCCGCTGCCCTCCAGGCCGCGCGCGCAGGCGCCGGCCACGCCGGTGACCTTCACGACCGCGCCCTGCGCCGCGCGCAGCCCCGGGGTGTCCGGCACGGCGGGTGCGGGCGGGTCCACCGGCGCGATGGGCTCGACCTCCAGCCCGGCGAAGACGCGGGGGAAGCCGCTGGCCCGGGCCGCGGACCAGAACCGGCCCAGCAGCGCGCCGGAGCCGGTGGGCACCGCGGCGTCCACCGCGCCCACCACCCGCGAGCCGTCCACCGCGCCGGCGACCACCGGCAGCGGGGCGGTGCGCGCGGCGCCGGCGACGACCCACACCACCAGCAGCGTGGCCACGCCCGCGGCCAGCGCCCCCAGCAGCGAGTCCAGCAGCCGCGCCGGGCGCCAGCGCACCCGCCCGCGCAGCCGCGCCGCCAGCGCGGCCAGCGCCAGCCGGCCCACCACCGCCATCAGCAGGGTGCCCGCGACGACGGCCACGGCCGGCGGCACGCCCGGCGCCCAGCCCGCCACCAGCCGCGGCAGGGCGACGACGCCGGCGGCGGCCCCGCCGACCAGCCCGGCCAGCCCGGCCAGCCCGACGAGCAGCCCCTCGCGGTACCCGGCGGCGAGCTGCACCAGCAGCAGCACCGCCAGCAGCACGTCCAGGACGAGCGGGGCGCTCACCGGCGCCTCACGCCCCCGCCCACGCCAGCGCCTCCTCCAGCGTCAGCTCGGCCGCCGCGCCGCGCTCGACCGCCTCGGGCAGCAGCCCGCCCAGGGCCAGCACCCGCACCAGCACCTCCGCGGTGAAGCCCCACACCAGCAGCCCGCGCACCGCGAACGCCGGGCCGCGGTAGCCGCCGGGCCCGCGCAGGCGCCGCACCGCGGCGGGGGCCAGCAGCTCGGCCAGCGGCACCCGCTCCACCCGGGCGACCTCGGCGGCGTCGTGCACCCCCACCGGGCCGGGCTCGCGCCAGTGCGCCACCACGGGCGTCACCGCGTGCCGCGAGTGCGCCAGCAGCAGCTGCGGCAGCTCCCCGAGCACCCGCACGCCCGCCGGGTCCAGCCCGGTCTCCTCGGCGGCCTCGCGCAGCGCGGTGGCGGCCGGGGAGGGGTCGGCGGGCTCGCTGCGCCCGCCGGGGAAGGCGACCTGCCCGGAGTGCTGGCGCAGCGTGCCGGCGCGCTCGGTGAGCAGCACCTCGGGACCGGCGGGCCCGTCGGCGAAGAGCACCAGCACCGCGGCCGGGCGCGCGGTGCCGGCGCCGCGGCGGTCCTCGCGCCAGTCCAGGTCGGCGGCGGTGACGGTGGGCAGGCGCCCGGCCAGCGGGCGCAGCCAGCCGGGCAGCACCGCCCCGGTGCCGGTGCCGGCCTCCCCGGTCGTCACGGCGCGACCGGGGAGGCCGGCGCGGCTCCCGCGGGCCCGGCCGGTGCGGCGGGCCCGGCGGGCGGCACCGGGCCGCGCACGAGCTTCGCCGCGCGCACCGGGTCGGTCTCGCCCGTGCCGTACGAGGGGCACAGGCGCGCCACCGCGCACGCCCCGCAGGCCGGCTTGCGGCTGTGGCAGGTGCGCCGGCCGTGGAAGATCATCCGGTGGTTGAACATCGTCCAGCCGCGGCGCTCGATGAGCTGGGCGAGGTCGGCCTCCACCTTCACCGGGTCCTCGTGGCGGGTGAAGCCCAGCCGGCGCGACAGGCGGCCCACGTGCGTGTCCACCGTCAGCCCCGGCACGCCGAACGCGTCGCCGAGCACCACGTTGGCGGTCTTGCGGCCCACCCCGGGCAGCCGCACGAGGTCCTCCAGGCGCGGCGGCACCCGCCCGCCGTGCTCGGCCACCAGGGTCGCCGACAGCCGCAGCAGCGCGTCGGCCTTGGCGCGGAAGAAGCCGGTGGGCTGCACCACGGCCTCCAGCTCGGCGCGCTCGGCGCCGGCCAGGTCCACCGGCTCGGGCCAGCGCGCGAACAGCTCCGGCGTCACCGTGTTCACCCGCGCGTCGGTGCACTGCGCCGACAGCACCGTGGCCACCAGCAGCTGGAAGGGCGTGGTGAAGTCCAGCTCGCAGTGCGCGTCGGGGTAGCGCTCGGCGAGCAGGCGGTGCACGCGGCGGGCGCGGCGGGTGCGCGCCAGCGGGGTCTCGCCGTCGGCGTCGAGGGCGGGCCGGGGGGTGGTGCTCACGGCGACGAGGTTACGTGCCGGGCCCGACGGCGTCCCCGCCCACGGGCGGGCGCACGACCGGGCGCACGACCGGGCCGACGAGCCGGGCGTGCGAGCGGGCGGGTGGGCGGTCGTGCGAGCGGGTGACGCCCGCGCGCGGGCGGGTGACGTGCGCCCCGGGGGCGTCAAGGAGGGCGGTCGCGGCGACGACACGAGGCCCATGCACGGACGAGACGGCGGCCCCGCCGAGCCGCCCCCCGCCACCGCCGGCCCCCTGCCCGGCCCCCTGCCCACCGCGCTGGCCGCGGTCCTGGACCGCGCCGGCGACGCCTGGGACGCGGCCGAGGCGGACCGCGAGCTGCAGGAGCTGCCGCTGCTGGCGCTGCGCCGCCGCCGCGAGCTGCTGCTGGGCGAGCTGCGCCGCGCCGGTCACTGGGCGCGGCTGGTGCGCGCCCGCCGCGACCTGCTCGTGGCCGCCACCGTCGGCGCCGACGCCCTGGAGGTGCCGGTGGAGGCCGGCGCGCACGGCGGCCCGCTGGAGGCCCACCTGGCCGCCCACGTGCCGGTGCCCGCCCCGGGCGCCGCGCTGCCGGCGGTCGCGGACCCCAACGACGTGCTGCGCGGGCTGGTGCTGACCGCCGGGCCCGGCGCCTCCGCCGGCGACGTCGAGCAGCTGCGCGCCCTGGGGACGGCCGCGCGCCGCCTGGGCGCCTACGCCGACGCGCTGGAGGCCGAGCTGGAGCTGGTCACCGAGGTGCTGCTGCAGCGCTACCGCGAGGTCGTCGCCCCGGCGGTGCAGCCGGTCGGCTGAGCCGCCCGGCCGGGCCCGGCGCGCCGCGCCCACCGGCCGCACGGGCCGCCGGGGGCCGCGTGCGGCAGACTGTGGAGCGGTGCGTCCAGCCGGGGCGCACGGCCGCACAGGGAGGTTCCTCGGTGGAGCACGCGCAGAGCGACGGCGTCGCGGACGCCGAGAGCCTGGGGGACGTGGTCCGCCGAGCGCCCCTGTTCGCCGCCCTGGACGACGACGCCTCCGCGGAGCTGCTGCAGTCCATGGAGGCCGTGCACGTCGAGCGCGGCGAGGAGGTCTTCGCCGAGGGCGACCCCGGCGACCGCGTCTACGTGGTGCGCACCGGCAAGATCAAGCTGGTGCGCCGCTGGCCGGACGGCCGGGAGAACCTGCTGGCCGTCATGGGCCCGGGGGAGATGTTCGGCGAGCTGTCCCTGTTCGACCCCGGCCCGCGCACCAGCTCCGCGCGCGCGGTCTCCGAGGCGGACCTCATCGCCCTGCAGCACGACGACATGATGGCCTGGCTCACGCGCCGCCCCGAGGTCGCCAAGCACCTGCTGCAGGCCCTGGCGCAGCGCCTGCGCCGCACCAACGTCGCCCTGGCCGACCTGGTCTTCACCGACGTGCCCGGCCGGGTCGCCAAGGCCCTGCTGGACCTCTCGCGCCGCTTCGGGCGGCCCATCGCCGACGGCCTGCTCGTCGCGCACGACCTCACGCAGGAGGAGCTCGCCCAGCTCGTGGGCGCCTCGCGCGAGACCGTCAACAAGGCGCTGGCGGACTTCGCCTCCCGCGGCTGGCTGCGCCTGGAGGCGCGCGCCGTGGTGCTGCACGACGTCGAGCGGCTGGCCCGCCGGGCCCGCTGAGCCGCGCGGGGGCACGGGCGCCCGGCGGCTCAGCCGGGCAGCTCGACGCCCAGGTGCGCCAGCTGGGCGCGCACCGACAGCCGCGCCGCGTCGGCGAGCGTGCCGCGCAGCGCCTCGCGCGGCAGCCCGTGCACGGCGCTGACGACGGCGTCCACGTCCACCGCGCCGGCGCCCACCGCGGCGCGCACCTGCTCCAGCCGCTGCAGGCGGTGCTCCAGCTGCACCTCCAGGGCGGCGCGGGCGTCGGTGCGCGCCGGCCCGTGACCGGGCAGCAGCGCCCCCAGCGGCTCCGCGTCGTCCAGCGCCAGCAGCCGCCGCAGGGACGCCAGGTACGAGGCCAGGTCGCCGCCGGGGGCCAGCACGGTGCTGCCGCGCCCCAGGACGGTGTCGCCGGTCAGCAGGGAGCGCTCGCCCTCCACCAGCGCGCACACGGAGTCCGCGGTGTGCCCGGGGGTGCGCAGCAGCAGCAGGCGCAGCCCGTCGACCTCGAGCACCTCCCCGTCGCGGGCGTCCTGCGCGAGCAGCACCCGCGGGGAGCCGGTCGCGGCGACGAGGCCGGGCACGCCGTCGGCGTGGTCGTGGTGGTGGTGGGTGGTGAGCACCAGGGCGCAGCGCAGGCCCCGCTGCTCCAGGTGCTGAAGGACCGCCGCGCCGTGCGCGGCGTCGTCGGGGCCGGGGTCGACGACCACGGCCCAGCGCGCGCCGGGGGAGGCGAGCACCCACGTGTCGGTGCCCTCCAGCGTCATCGGCCCGCGGTTGGGCGCCAGGACGCAGGCGGCCCGGTCGGTGACCGGGCCGCCCGTCCACGCGGCGCGGCGCGCCGCGCTCAGGGGCGCACCCGCACGGTGACCTCGACCTCCACGGGGGAGTCGAGGGGCAGCACGGACACGCCGACGGCGCTGCGGGCGTGCCGGCCGGCGTCGCCGAACACCCGCCCGAGCAGCTCGCTGGCGCCGTTGGCGACGGCGGGCTGGCCGGTGAACGCCGGGTCGCTGGCCACGAACACCACGACCTTGACGACGGCCTCGATCGCGTCCAGGCCCCCGGCGGCCTCGGCGGCGGCGGCCACCGCGTTGAGCGCGCACGTCGCGGCGAGCTGCTGGGCGGTGCCCGGGTCGACGAGCCCGTCGCCCTGGCCGACCTTGCCGGTCAGGGGCAGGGCGCCGTCCGTGAAGGGCAGCTGGCCGGAGGTGTGCACGAGGTCGCCCGAGCGCACCGCCGGCACGTACGCGGCCACGGGGGCCGGCACCTGCGGCAGCCGCAGGCCGAGCGCGGCGAGGCGCTCGCCGTGCGTGGTGCTCACGCGCCGGTGGGGCGCTTGAGGTAGGCCACCAGGCCGTTGCCGTCGGGCCCGGTCACCACCTGCACGAGCTCCCAGCCGTCGGAGCCCCACTGGTCGAGGATCTGCTTCGTCGCGTGCACGATGAGCGGGACGGTCGCGTACTCCCAGGTCGTCATGGCGGCCACCGTAGTGCGCCCGCCCCGCCCACCGGTCCGCGCGGACGCAGCGCGCTCAGACGGCGTGCAGGACGTCCTCGTCGACGCCCGCGCCGGTGCCGCCCGGGGCGGAGGTGCCCGAGCCGGTCAGGCTGCCGGCGGCGGTGGCCAGGTGCGCGTCGCGCGCGGCCTCCAGCAGCCGGCGCCAGGAGCCCACGTTGGGTCGGCGCTTGAGCAGGGCACGGCGCTCGCGCTCGGTCATGCCGCCCCAGACGCCGAACTCGACGCGGCTGTCCAGCGCGTCGGCCAGGCACTCCGTGCGCACGGGGCAGCCCCCGCAGATCGTCTTCGCGCGGTTCTGCGCCGACCCCTGCACGAACAGGTCGTCGGCCGTGGCGGACTTGCACGCCCCGCGGCTGGCCCACTCCAACGTCCACACCATCGACGGTCCTTCCCGTCACGTCCCCTCGCGGACCACCGCGCGCGGTGGTTCCCCCCGGAGGGGACGACCCTGTGAATCCCCCTGACGCCCCGCGGAGGGGCGTGCTGGAAGCGTATGGTCGCCGAGCGCAGCGGCGTCAGGGCCATTCGGGAGCAAATCGGCTAGTCCGTTGGAGCTATTCGCGCTCACCGAGCGTGTCCGGTGGCCCCCCGCGGGGGGTCGCGGAGGGCACGCAGCGTGGTCTACGGCGCGGGCCGGGGCCGGGTCCGCGGCGCGCTCCCCGGCGGGTGGCGGGCCGGTCACGATCCTGCGGAGCGCTCGTGGAGGTCGCGCGGCGGGGGGGACCTGTCGCCGTCGTCGCCTACCCTGCTGGTATGGCGTCAGGTTCCACGCACCGTCCCCTGCTCCGGCTGCTCGGTGCCTTCACGGCGGTCAGCGCCGCCGCGGGCGTCCTGGCCGCCGGGCTCGTCGTGCCCGCGGTCGCGGCCACCGGCGCCACCGCCCGGATGGGCGTGGACCTCTTCAACGACCTGCCCGGGGAGCTGGGCGACCAGCAGCTCTCCGAGGCCACCACGATCCTGTGGTCCGACAACACGGTCATGGCGCGCGTGTACGACCAGAACCGCTCGGTCGTCGCCCTCGACCAGATCGCCCCCGTCATGCGCGACGCGATCATCTCCATCGAGGACGAGCGCTTCTACGACCACGGCGCCGTGGACGTCAAGGGCATCGCCCGCGCGCTGGTCTCCAACGCCGGCGGCGGCGGCACCCAGGGCGCCTCGACCCTGACGCAGCAGTACGTGAAGAACGTCCTCGTCGAGCAGGCCGTGGAGCAGGGCGACTCGCAGGCGGCCGCTGCCGCGGTCGACGCCGACGGCATCGACGGCTACGCCCGCAAGCTCAAGGAGATGAAGCTCGCGGTCAACGTCGAGAAGGAGATGAGCAAGGACGAGATCCTCGCCGCCTACCTGAACGTCGCGTACTTCTACAACAACGTCTACGGCATCGAGGCCGCGGCGCAGTACTACTTCAACCGCCCGGCCGCGCAGCTGGACCTGCAGCAGGCGGCGATGCTGGCCGGCCTGGTGCAGAACCCCGCCGGCTACAACCCGATCAAGAAGCCCGAGGCGGCCACCGCCCGGCGCGACGTGGTGCTCGGGCAGATGCTCAAGCTCGGCAAGATCGACCAGGCCACCCACGACGCGGCCGTGGCCGCCCCGCTCGGGCTGGACCCGCAGCCCTCGCGCCAGGGCTGCCTGGCGGCGGGGTCGGCCGCCTACTTCTGCGACTACGTCACCCACGTCATCGCGCAGGACCCCGCGTTCGGCGCCACCGTGGAGGACCGCCAGAACCTCCTCAAGCGCGGCGGCCTGACGATCAGGACGACGCTGGACCGCAACGTCCAGCAGATCACCCAGGACGCGGTGAACGCCGGCGTCAACCCCGGCCAGTCGCCCCGCGCGGCCTCCTCCGTCGTGCAGCCGGGCACCGGCCACATCCTGGCCATGGCGCAGGACACCACCTACTCGCCCGACGAGGACGTCGTCGGGCAGACCACGCTGAACTACAACGTCAGCAAGGACATGGGCGGCGGCGGCGGCTTCCAGCAGGGCTCGACCTTCAAGCCGTTCACGCTCGCCGCCTGGCTCAAGGCCGGCAAGTCGCTGAACTCGGTGGTCGCCTCCCCCAGCTCGGGTTCGGACCGGGTCAACTCCTTCACCGCCTGCGGCTCCAAGATCCGCAGCGGCGAGACGTACAAGTACTACAACTCCGAGTCCCGCAGCTCCGGCTCGATGACCGTGCGCCAGGCCACCGCCCAGTCCGTGAACACCGCGTTCGTGGCGATGGAGAAGCAGCTCGACATCTGCGACATCGCCGCCACCGCGCAGTCGCTGGGCGTCTACAAGGCCGCCCCCACGAAGAACTTCCTCACCGGCGAGGTCAGCCGCGACCTGGACCAGAACCCCTCGATGACGCTGGGCACGAACCTGGTGACCCCGCTGTCGGTGGCCGGCGCCTACGCCGCCTTCGCCGCCGAGGGCACCTTCTGCAGGCCGACCGCGATCACCGAGGTGCTCGACGGCGAGGGCAAGCCGCTGCCGGTGCCCTCGGCGGACTGCAAGCAGGCCCTGGACCCCAATGTGGCCCGCAACGTCACCGAGGCCCTCGAGGGCGGCTGGACCAGCGGCACCGCCAAGGGCGTCAAGAAGATCGGGCGCCCCGTCGCCAGCAAGACGGGCACCACCAACGACAGCGCCGACACCTGGTTCGCCGCCTACACCCCGCAGCTCGCCTCGGCGGTGTGGGTCGGGCACGCCAGCGGCACCAAGTCGCTGAACAACCAGCGCATCAACGGCCGCCGCTACGGCAAGGTCTACGGCGCCACCATCGCCGGGCCGATCTGGTCCAACATCGTCGGCCCGGCCTCCTCGGCGCTGAACCTGCCGGTGCAGGACTTCACCCCGGGCAGCGACGCGGGCCTGCGCACCACCACCACCGACGGCCGGGTGCGCGTGCCCAACGTCGTGGGCCGCAGCGTCTCCTCGGCGACCTCGGCCCTGGAGGCCGCCGGCTTCGACGTGAGCGTCTCCTCGCGGCGGGTGACCTCCCGCTCGGTGGACGCCGGGCTCGTGGCGCAGCAGAGCGCCCGCTCCGCCTCCCCGGGCGCGACGATCACCCTGACCCGCAGCGCCGGCGCCCCGGCGCCCTCCCCGCAGCCCACCCGGACCGCGCAGCCGACGCAGGAGCCGGAGCCCACCCAGGCGCCCGAGCCCACCCAGGCGCCCGAGCCGCCGGCGGGCGAGGAGCCCACGGTGCAGCTGCCCAACGCCGACGAGCTGCGCTCGCGGCTGCCCGACCCCGAGGAGCTGCGCTCGCTGCTGCCCACGCCGGGCGGGGAGGGCTGACCGTGGGCGCGCGCCTGATCGCCGAGGACCTCGCCCTGCTGCTGCAGTCCCCCGAGACGGGTCGGCCGGTGGTCGGCTCCCAGGAGCTCGCGCCGGCCCTGGCCGGGGCCCTGCTGCTGGAGCTGGCGCTGCGCGAGCGCGTGCAGGTCGAGGACGGCGGGCGCTGGGGCGGGGACAAGCTGCGCGCGGTGCCCGGCCCGGCCACGGGCGACGACCTGCTCGACGAGGCGCTGGGCAAGCTGCCGGCGGAGCGCAGCACCGGCGCCCGCGGGGCCGTGCAGAAGATCGCCGACCGCCGCCTGGCGGGCCGGGTGCACGAGCGCCTGGCCGCCGCCGGCCTGGCCCGGCGCACCCCGGGCGCGTTCCTGAAGCTGGGCCGCACCCACCCCGACGTCGCCACCCGCAAGGAGCTGCTGGCGTCCGTGGTGGCCGCGCTGGAGGCGCCCGACGCCTCCGCCGCGCAGCAGCGTCCTGCGGCGCTGGTCTCGCTGCTGCACGCCGTCGGCGCCGTCACGAAGGTCGTGCCCGCCGAGGGCGCCGGCCGCAAGGACCTCAAGCGCCGGGCCAAGGCCCTGTCCGAGGGGGAGTGGGCCGGGGCGGCCGTGCTGGCCGCGGTGCGCGCCGCGCAGTCCGGCGCGGCGGCCGCCGCGGCGGCGGCGAGCGGTGCCGCCGTCGCCGCCGCGAGCTGAGCGGGCGCCTCAGGCGCCCAGGCGGGCCCGCACGGCGCTGGAGAGGCGCTTGCCGTCGGCGCGGCCGGCGACCTGCGGCTTCAGCCGCGACATGACCGCGCCCATGGCGCCCATGCCGGTCAGGCCCTCGCCGGAGGCGATGAGCACGGCCTCGTCGACCAGCTCGGTGAGCTCCTCGTCGGTCAGCGGCGTGGGCAGGTAGGTCTCCACCACGCCCAGCTCGGCGCGCTCGCGCTCGGCCTGCTCCGCGCGCCCGGCGCCGTCGTACGCCTCGGCGGCCTCGCGGCGCTTCTTCGCCTCGCGCTGCAGGACCGTGACGACCTCCTCGTCGGAGAGGGTGCGCGCGGACTTGCCGGCGACCTCCTCGCCGCGCACCGCGGTCAGGACCATGCGCAGCGTCGCCGCGCGCAGCTCGTCGCGGGCCTTCATCGCGGTGGTCAGGTCGGTCTGCAGGGTGTCCTTGAGGGTCTCGCTCACGGGGGCGATCCTCCCACCCCCTGTCCAGCGGGTTCCCGCCGCGAGCGGCTGCCAGGATGGTGCGATGCCGCAGCACAGCGCCCTGAGGTCCGCGTCCGCCGCCGCCGGAGCGCTCGCGCTCGCCGGGGCGGCGGGGCTGGCGTACGCGTCCGGGTACGAGGTGCGCGCCTTCACGCTGCGGCACGCGGTGGTGCCGGTGCTCCCCGTGGGGAGGGCGCCGCTGCGGGTGCTGCACCTGTCCGACCTGCACCTGGTGCCCACCCAGCGCGCCAAGCGCGAGTGGGTGCGGCACCTGGCGGACCTGCGGCCGGACCTGGTGGTCACCACCGGCGACAACCTCGCCCACGTCGACGCCGTGCCCGCCGTCCTGGACGCCTACGCGGGGCTGCTGGAGCGCCCCGGGGCGTTCGTGCTGGGCTCCAACGACTACTGGGCCCCGCAGCCGCGCAACTGGGCGGCGTACCTGTGGAAGCGCTCCGGGCCGACGGAGGTCGACGGGCCCCGCCTGCCCACGGACGAGCTGGTGCGCGGCTTCACCGACGCCGGCTGGGTGGACCTGGACAACGCCCGCACCCGCCTGGCGGTGCGCGACCTCGACCTCGAGCTCGTCGGCGTGGACGACCCGCACCTGCGCTACGACCGCTACGAGGACGTCGCCGGCGCCGCCGCGGCCGACGCGGACCTGACGATCGGCGTCACCCACGCCCCGTACCGGCGCACCCTGGACGCCATGACCGCCGACGGCGCCGGCCTGCTCATCGCCGGGCACACCCACGGCGGGCAGCTCTGCGTGCCCGGCTACGGGGCGCTGGTGACGAACTGCGACCTGCCGCGCGAGCAGGCCAAGGGCCTCTCGCGCTGGTCGGCCGGCGGGCACGACGCCTGGCTGCACGTCTCCGCGGGCCTGGGCACCTCGCCGTACTCGCCCTTCCGCTTCGCGTGCCGGCCGGAGGCGACACTGCTGGAGCTGGTGCCGCGCCGCTGACCGGTGGTTCGCCAGGGCCCGTGCGGCCCGCCGCGCCGGGCGGGGCGACCCGGTACGGAGCACCCCCGGGCGTCCGCTAGACTCTACGAGGTTGCTTCACGGGGTGTGGCGCAGCTTGGTAGCGCGCTTCGTTCGGGACGAAGAGGCCGCAGGTTCAAATCCTGTCACCCCGACCGGCAGATCAGAGGCCCAGGACCGCGAGAGCGGTCCTGGGCCTCTAGCTTTGTGCGGTCGCGCACCGCGCGACCGCCCCGGCCCGCCACGTGCCGGCCGGCGCGCGCTCGCCCCCGGAGGACGGGATGCAGCAGTTGACGGACGCCGCTCGGGTGGACCTGGCCGCCATCTTCGACGCCATGCCCACGTCCTACGCGGTGCTGGACACGGACCTGCGGTTCGTGACGGTCAACCGCGCCTTCCTGGAGGGTTCCGGGCGCGCGCGCCACGAGCTCGTCGGCCGGCTGGTGCGCGACGCCTTCCCCGACAACCCGGCCCACCCGGGCACCCGCGCGACGGAGAACCTCGAGGCCTCGCTGCACCGGGTGCTGAGCACCGGCCGGCAGGACACGATGC
The DNA here is from genome assembly GCF_050871925.1 of Kineococcus gurbantunggutensis. Lineage (NCBI taxonomy): Bacteria > Bacillati > Actinomycetota > Actinomycetes > Kineosporiales > Kineosporiaceae > Kineococcus > Kineococcus gurbantunggutensis. The sequence continues at coordinate 19,968 of NZ_JBJLSG010000022.1, read as the reverse complement.
CGGTGCAGAGGTACGACGTCGCCGGTCCCGACGGGGTCTTCCGCCCCCGCTGGTGGAGCCCGGTGAACGCTCCCGTGCTGGACGACGCCGGGCGGGTGGTGCTCCTGCTGCACCGCGTGGAGGAGGTCACCGGCTACGTCGCCGAGCGCCAGCGGCACCTCCCCGCCTCCGGCGTCGACCCGTACGAGGCCCCCGGGGTGCGCTCCCCGGCCGAGGCGGACCTGTACGTGCGCGGGCAGGAGCTGCGCGAGGCGCTGACCGTGGAGACCGCGGAGGCGCACCGGCTGGCCGGGATGGTGCGGGTGGCGCTGCGGCTCAGCGCCGCGCAGAGCGTCGCGGAGCTGACGGACATCGTCATCGGCAGCGGCCTGGGCGTGCTGGGCGCCGGCGGCGGCGCCGTCGCGGTGCGCGCGGGCACCGGCGGGCAGGAGGCGCTGGAGCTGACGCTGACCGACTCGCTGGGGGAGCGGGCGCGCCGCACCTTCGCGCACCTGCCGCTGGACAGCCCGCTGCCGGTGGCCGTGGCCGCCGGCACCGGCCGCACCGTCGTGCTGCGCGACCGCGAGGAGTGCCTGGCGTTCACCCCGCAGATGGAGGAGGCGGTGACCAGCACCGGTCTGGGCACGTGGGTGTCCCTGCCGCTGCAGGCCGCGGGCCGCTCGGTGGGCGGGCTGACGATCGGCTGGCGCGACCCGCAGGCCTTCACCGACCGCGACTTCGAGCTGATGAGCGCCTTCGCCGCGCAGTGCGCCCACAGCCTGGCCGCGCTGCAGGCCCGCGAGCAGGAGCGCCGCGTGGCCGGCGAGCAGCGGCGGCTGTCCGAGGCGCTGCAGCGCAGCCTGCTCACCGCCCCGTTCGAGCCGGACCACCTGCAGATCGCGGTGCGCTACCTGCCCGCCGCGGCCGAGGCGCAGATCGGCGGCGACTGGTACGACTGCTTCCTCGTGCCGACCGGCACCACCACGCTCGTCGTGGGGGACGTGGCCGGGCACGACCGCGACGCCGCGGCCGCCATGGGGCAGGTCCGCAACCTGCTGCGCGGGGTGTCCATCACCCTGTGCGAGCCGCCGGCCGCGGTGCTGTCCGGGCTGGACCACGCCATGCACCAGCTCGGCGTGGGCGTGCTCGCCACCGCCGTGGTCGCGCAGGTGGAGCAGACCCCCGCCGAGCGGGCCGCCGGGCTGCGGACGCTGCGCTGGTCCAGCGCCGGGCACCCGCCGCCGGTCCTGCTCGCCCCCGACGGCACCGCGCGGCTGCTCCAGGCGCCGCCGGACCTGCTGCTGGGCCTGCTGCCCGACGTCGAGCGCACCGACCACGCGGTGACCCTCGACCCCGGCGCCACCGTCGTCCTCTACACCGACGGCCTCGTCGAGCGCCGCGACGCCCCGCTGCAGGACGGCCTGGAGTGGCTGCGCACCACCCTGGAGCAGCTGCACCACCTGCCCGTCGAGGAGCTGTGCGACGCCCTGCTCGCCCGCCTCGACGGCCCGCCGGAGGACGACGTCGCGCTGCTGGTGCTGCGCGCCCACCCCGAGGACGGCCCGCGCCCCGGCGAGGCCGGGCCGCAGGTCCTGCCGCCCGCCGCGCCGGGGACCGCCCCGCCGCTGCGGCAGCCGTAGCCCGGGGTCCGGGGTCCGGGGTCCGGGGCGCCGGGCGGGTCAGCCGGGCAGCCCCGTCAGCGGTTGCACCGTGCCGGAGACCCGCCCGCCCACCGCGCACGGCTCGGCCTCGAAGGGCAGCGGCCCGCCGTCGCGCGAGAAGCTCGTGCACGTCACCTGCACGCGGTCGTGGTCGACGAGGTACAGGGAGGCGAAGTGCCGCCCGTTCCACCGCAGCTGCGAGTCCTCGATGCGCGCGCTGCACAGGAAGGCGTCCAGCCCGGCGCCGTTGCGCTGCAGGGTGCTGCGCTGCACCACGACGACGGCGTCCTGGTCGCAGGAGACCGCGGTGCCGCGGCTGTCGCGCACCGTGCTGCCGCGCAGGACGAAACCGCCGTCCTCGACCTCGAAGGCGCTGAAGCCGGTGCCGTTGGCGTCGGCGGTGGACCCCTCGACGAGCAGGCGGCCCCAGCCCCAGGCGTGGCCGCCGAGGCGGTTGCCGGTGAGCCTGCTGGCGCGCACCGTCAGGGACGACTCGGCGCGGGAGACGACACCGGTGGTGTTGGCCTGCAGGCGCACCTCGCGCACGAGCCCGCCGACGTCCCCCTCGGGCGCCTCCTCCACGTAGTGGGTGCCGCTGAGCACCCCCGTCGTCCAGCCGCGCACGGTGCCCCCGCGCACCACGACGTCGCGCGCGCGCACCCGCACCCCGACGGTCCCGGCGGTGGGGTCGGCCCCCGGGCCGGTGACGCTGTGGCCGTTGAGGTTCAGCTCGATCCCGTCGGCGGCCAGCGTCAGGCCCTCGCCGCCGGGGCAGACGACGTCCGCGGCCAGGCGCACGCTCGTGGTGAGCACCGCCCCGCAGGGCACGACGACGGCGCGCGGGGGTGCGGCGGCCGCGGGGGCGAGCGGGGCGGTGGTGAGCAGGGCGCCGGCGAGCGCGCCGGCGGCGCGGAGGAGGGCGCGGGGGGCGGGGCGGTGGCGCACGGGGGTCTCCTCGACGGCGGTGGTCGGCGGGTCGGCGGTGGTCGGCGGGGCGAGGTTCAGAGCGGCGCGAACGTGCCCGACACGCGCGTGCCGGGCGCGGTGGCCGGCGCCGAGGGGTCGCACGCGGTGAGCGGCACGTCCAGCGGGCCGCCGTCGCGGGAGAAGGTGGTGCAGCGGAACTCGACGCTGTCGGTGTCGACGAGGAAGCGCCCCACGTGCCGGTCGTTCCAGGCGAACGCGGAGTCCTCCACGTGCGCGCTGCACTGCGAGGCCCGCAGCGCCGTGCCGGTGCGCTGCACGGTGCTGCCCCGCAGGACGAGGTGGCCGTCCTGCTCGCAGCCGACGCCGTAGGCGCCGCCGCGCACCGTGGTGCCGCGCAGCACCAGCCCGTCCCAGCCGACGTCGAAGGAGGAGAACCCGCGCCGGTTGCCGTCGGCGGTGGAGCCCTCGACGAGCAGGCGCCCGCCGGTGACGGAGCCGCCGGCGAGGTCGTTGCCGCTGAACCAGGTGCCGCGCACCTCGACGGCGCCGTCCTCGCGCACGTCGACGCCGGTGCCGTTGCCCTCCAGGCGCGCGGCGCGCACGCTCGCGCCGACGGGGCCCCGCCGCTCCTCCTCGTAGGCGTCGGTGCCGGCCACGACGCCGCTGCCCCAGCCGCCCACGGTGCCGTTGCGCACCACCACGTCGCGCGCGCGCACCCGCACCCCGACGGTGCCGTGGTCGGTGCCCGGGCCGGTGAGGCGGTGCCCGTTGAGGTTCAGCTCGATCCCGTCGGCGGCCAGGGTCAGGCCCTCGCCTCCGGGGCAGACGACGTCGGCGGCCAGGCGCACGCTGGTGGTGAGCACCGCCCCGCACGGCACGGTGGTGGCCCGCGGCGGTGCCGCGGCGGCCGCCGGGGCGGTCAGGCCGGTGGCCAGCAGCGCGCAGGCGGCGGTCAGCAGGGGGCGGTGGGGCACGGGTGCTCTCCTCCAGGGGTGCGGGCGGGGCTCGGGGCGCCGTCGCGCGGGGGGCGCGTCCCGCGCCGCCCGGCCGTGCCACCGCTGTCCCTACTGAGGGTAATGCCTCGATTACTCCTCGCGGGTGCTGTCGGGGCAGGACGCCGGACCCCGGCGGCTACAGCGCGTCGAACGTGCCGGTGACGCGGGTGCCCGGCGCGGTGCTGCCGCCGGGCGGCTGGTGGCACGGCCGCAGCGGCACGCCCAGCGGGCCGCCGTCCGCGGTGAACGTCGTGCACCGGAAGGCGACCACGTCCCACTCCACCAGCGAGGCCTGCACGTGCCGGCCGTTCCAGGCGAACGCGGAGTCCTGGATCCGCACGGTGCACTGGAAGGCGTTCACCCCGACCGCGTTGCGCTGCAGCGAGGTGCGGTGCAGGTCCACCCACCCGCCCTGCCCGCAGCCCACCCCCGAGCCGCGGCTGCGCCGCACGGCGCTCTCGCGCAGCACCAGGCCGCCGGGCTCGACCTCGAAGGAGGAGAAGCCCTCGCCGTTGCCGTCGGCGGTGGAGCGCTCCACGATCAGCTGCCCGCCGCGGATCGAGGACCCGGCGATCCGGTTGCCGGTGAACCAGGTGTCCCGCACGACCACGCCGCCGCCCAGCCCGACGGTGACCGCGCCGCCGTTGCCCTCGAACCGCGCGGCGCGCACGCTCGCGCTGACGGGCCGCTCCGGCTCGCCCTCGTCGTAGTCGGCGCCGGCGTCGAGCCCGGCGCCCCAGCCGCGCACCGTGCCGCCGCGCACCGTCACGCCCTGGGCCTGCACCCGCACGCCCACGCCGCCCCCGGCGGCGCCGGGGCCGGTGAGGCGGTGCCCGTTGAGGTTCAGCTCGATCCCGTCGGCGGCCAGGGTCAGGCCCTCACCGCCGGGGCAGTCCACGTCGGCGGCCAGGCGCACGCTCGTGGTGAGCACCGCCCCGCACGGGACGACGACAGCGCGCGGGGGCGCGGCGGTCGCGGTGCCGGGGGTGAGCAGGGCGGTGGCGAGCAGGGCGCCGGCGGCGCTCAGGACCCCGGCGGTGCGGGTCCCGGCGGTGCGGGCCCCGGTGGTGCGGCTCCTGCGGCGGGTCGGGTGGTGCACGGCGGTCTCCTCCGGGTCGAGCGGGTGGGCGGGTGGACGGGTGGGGTGCTCAGCCGGCGGGCCACCCCCTCCCGGTGCTCGCGGCGGGCGCGCTGCCCGGCCCGCACGGCTCCACGGGGAACGGCAGCGGCCCGCCGTCGCGGGTGGCGCCGGTGCAGCGGGCGGTCAGGACGTCCCCGAGGTCCAGGCGCACCGCGGCGTGCACGGTGTTCCACACGAACGCGGACCCGGTGATCCGCGCGCTGCACGCGTCGAGGTCCAGGCCGACGGGGTTGCGCTGCACGGTGGTGCGCTCCAGCACCACGTCGCCGCTCTGCCCGCAGGCCACCCCGCTGCTCCGGTTGCCGCGCACGGTGCTGCCGCGCACGACCAAGCCGTCGCGGTCGTCGCCGTAGGCGAACAGGCCGGTGTCGTTGCCCTCGGCGGTGGAACCCTCCACGAGCAGGCGGCCGCGGTGGTACGCGTACCCGCCCAGCCCGTTGCCGGCCAGCCGGGAGCCGCGCACGCTCAGGGAGCCGCCGTCGATCGCGTGGGCGCCGGTGCCGTTGCCCTCCAGGCGCACGCCGCGCACGGTCGCGCTGGAGGTCTGCAGGGCGAGGCGCAGGTCGCGGTCCACGCCGGCGCGCACCCCCGACGCCCAGCCGCTCACGCGCCCGTTGCGCACGACGACGCCGTCGGCCTCCACCAGCACCCCGGTGGTGAGGGTGGAGGCGGCCCCCGGGCCGGTGAGGTCGTGGCCGTTGAGGTTCAGCTCGATCCCGTCGGCGGCCAGGGTCAGGCCCTGGCCGCCGGGGCAGACGACGTCGGCGGCCAGGCGCGCGCTCGTGGTGAGCACCGCCCCGCACGGGACGACGACCGCGCGCGGGGGCGCGGCGGTGGCGGTGGGCGCGCTCGCGGCGAGCAGGGCGGTGGCGAGCAGCCCCGCGGCGGGCGCGGTGCGCGCGCGGGTGGTTCCCCCGCCGCGCGGCACGGCTCCCCCCCGGCCGCCGGCGGCCGCCGTCACGGGGCCGTCGGCGCGCACGGCTGCACCGTCAGGCGCTCCAGGTCCAGCGCGCCGCCGTCGCGGGTGGCGCCGGTGCAGGTGATCGTGAACACGTCGCCGGTGGCGAGGAAGCCGGAGAGGTGCCGGCCGTTCCACACGAACGCCGAGTCCGCCACGCGTCCGGCGCACAGGAAGACCTCCAGCCCGGTGCCGTTGCGCTGGAACGTGACGCCGGTGGCGTCGAGGTGGCCGTCGGTGCTGCACGAGACTCCGTGGGAGGTGTTGCGCCGCACCAGGACGTCGCGCAGGACGAGCCCGTCGCGGGGCACGGCGGAGGCGTGCAGGCCAGTGGCGTTGCGCTCGACGGTGGAGCCCCGCACGAGCAGGCGCCCGCCGCCGTAGGCGCCGGCGCCGCGCACGTTGCCGCTCAGCCGCGTGCGCTCCAGCGTCAGCGCGACGCCCTCCAGCGCCTCGGCGCCGTGTCCGTTGCCCTCCAGGTGCGCGTCGCGCACCGCGGCGCGCAGCACAGCGTCGGGGTGGGGCTGCTGCGGGTCCTGCGGGGCGGTGACCCCGGCGCGGCCGGACACGGCCGCGCCCCAGCCGCGCACGGTGCCGCCGCGCACCACGACGCCGTCGGCGGCCACGCGCACGCCGGTCGGGCCGCTCTCCACGGCCCCGCTGCCGCGGCCGGGGCCGGTGAGGCGGTGGCCGTTGAGGTTCAGCTCGATCCCGTCGGCGGCCAGGGTCAGCCCGCGCCCGTCGGGGCAGACGACGTCCGCGGCCAGGCGCACGCTGGTGGTGAGCACCGCCCCGCACGGCACGACGACCGCGCGCGGGGGCGCGGCGGCGGCGGTGGGCGCGAGCGCGCCGGCGCTCAGCGCCGCGCAGGCTGCGCTCAGGACCCCGGCGGTGCGGGCCCTGCGGCGGGTCGGGCGGCGGGTCGGGCGGGGGGTCGGGCGGGGGGTCGGGCGGGGGAGCACGGTCGTCTCCTTCGGGTGGGTGCGCTCGGGGTCCCGCCGGCGCGCTGCCGCGCTCGCCCGGCGGGGGGGACCCGCCGGGCGCGGTGGCCGGGCGGGTGCGGAGCGGGGCGGCGGGTGCGGTGGCTGCGCTGCCGTCTCGCACGGTGACCTGCTGAGGGCTCCTGCGACCCCTGCGGTCGGGACGTCCTCGTCCCTCCGAGGGTAGACCCGTCGCGCCCGCCCGGAGCGGTCCCGCGGGCGGGGACCTGCGCGGGGACCCGGGGCGGGTTCCGGCCGGTGGGGGCGGGGCTCAGCCCTCGACGGTCTGCGGCACCAGGGCGTGCTCGCCGCCGCGGCGCCACTCCACCAGCAGGGCGGTGGCGTCGTCGCGCAGCGAGACGCCCGGCCGGCTGAGGATCGTGCGGCGCAGCCGGCGCAGCGTCTCCGCCGCGGGCTGCCCGGCGGCCGCCTGCTGCTCCAGGAAGTCCGAGAGCCCCTCCACGCCCAGCAGCTCGCCGTCCTCGCGGCGGGCCTCGACGAGGCCGTCGGTGTAGAGCAGGACCGCGTCGCCGGACTGCAGCACCTCCTCCGCCACGCTCACGTCACCGCCGAACGACCAGCCCAGCGGGAACGACGGCCGGGCCCGCAGGGTCTTCACGACCCGGGTGCCGCGCAGCAGCAGCGGCGGGGGGTGCCCGGCGCTGACCCACGACAGCGCGCCGGTGGCCCGGTCCAGGCGGGCCAGCACCGCGGTGACGTGCCGGTCCCCGCCGAACTGGCCGGCCACGGCCGCGTCGACCTCGGCGTACGTGGCCGGCAGGTCCAGCCCGGTGCGCCGCGCGCGCCGGTACGCGGCCACCGCCAGCGTCGTCACCGCCGAGGCCGCCAGGCCGTGGCCCATGCCGTCGAAGACGGCCAGGTGCAGGCACTCCTCGTCGTCGGCGTAGTCGAAGGCGTCGCCGCCGTTGTCGTACGCCGGTTCCAGCGCCCCGGAGACGACCAGGTCGTCGGTGGCGTACGTCTGCGGCGGCAGCACCGCGCGCACCATCTCGCTGCCCACCGTCAGCGGCTCGGCGCGCTGCAGGCGGGCGAAGACGTCGCCGTACATGTCCTTGCTGGCCACCACCATCGCCACCAGGTGCGCGCAGCGCTCCAGCACGCTCAGCACGTCCTGCTCCACCCGGGCGCCTTCGGCGGCCACGGGCAGCGTCAGCTCCAGCACCCCCAGGCGGTCGGTGCCGTCCAGCAGCGGCACCCACAGCCGCCGGCGGGCGCCGCCGTCCGGGCCGGGCTCCGCCGCGGCGCCCACGACGCCGGCGGTGCTGAAGGCCCGCCCGGCCATGGAGCCGTCCACGGGCTGGACCTCGCGCCGCACCGTCCCCGGTCCCGGCACGGGCACGAGGCCGGCCTGCTCGTAGCCCGCCAGCCAGAGCTGCACCTCCCCGGCGCCCAGCGCCTCGCGCAGCTCCCCGGCGACGACGCCGGCGACGTCGTGGGGGGCCGACAGGTGGGTGCGCCGCAGGACGCCGTCGAACAGGCGCGCGGCCGCCACGGCGACCTCGCCGGTCAGGTGCCGCTGCTCGCTCACGGCCCCATCATCGCGGCCCGGCCCCGCCGGGCGAGCCGGTTCCCCGCCCGCGGCCCCGCGGGCTCAGGCGCCGGCCAGGTCAGCCCAGGGCTGCACGGGCCGGGCGAAGAAGTCCGTCGCGCCCGGCGCCAGGGACAGCGCCAGCACCGCCGGCCCCAGCGCGCGCAGCGGCAGCACCAGGTCCGCGCAGCCGGTGGCGATCGCCGCCGTCGGCATCCCCGCTGCCCGCGCCTCCGCCGGGGACTGCACCAGCACCCACCCGCCGGCGCGCTTGACGGCCCGCACGCCGCAGGCGCCGTCGTCCAGCCGGCCGGTGAGCACCACGGCGCAGGTGCGGGCGCCGTGCCGGGCGGCCACCGCGCTCAGCACGTCGTCGGCCTGGTGGGGCACGGGCGCGGTGCCCGGCGCGGTGCCGGGCGCGCCCGCCGCGCGCGGCGGCAGCACGTGCACGCCGGGCCGGGTGAGGTCCAGGGAGCGCGCGGCGGCCGCGGGGTCCGCGCCGTGCGCGGGCACGTGCACCGGCAGCGCGGTGCGCGAGCGCAGCAGGCCCGGCAGCAGGTCGCCGCCCGGGGCGCGGTGCTGCACGACCGCCACCGGCACGGGGAAGTCGCCGGGCAGCGCGCCCAGCACGGCGGTCAGGGCCTCCAGCCCGCCGAAGGAGGCGGCCAGGACCACCGCGTCGAACGCCGGTCCCGGCGCCGAGCTGCTCAGCACGGCGCCACTGTACGTCGTTGCGTCAGGTACCTGACGGAGCGCGTGAGGACGCCTCCCCCGGGGTAGGGGGTGGACGTGGACGACCCGACGAGCGCGACGGACGTGGACCCTCGGCGCAACGCGATCCTGCGCTCCCTGCCCGAGACGGAGTTCGCGCGCGTGCTCGCGCGCTGCGAGCGGGTGCGCACGGCGCTGAAGGAGAGCGTCTACGACAGGGGCAAGCCCGTCGAGCACGTCTACTTCCCGCTCACGGCGGTCTTCTCGCACGTCGCGCTCGTCGACGACCAGGTCGTCGTGGAGGTAGGCACGATCGGGCCGGAGGGGTTCGTGGGCCTGCCGGCGTTCCTGGGCACCACCCGCAGCCCCAACGCCACGTTCTCCCAGGTCGAGGGGGACAGCCTGCGGATGAGCGTGGAGGCGCTGCAGGAGGTCCTGCGCGGGGACGGCTCGCTGCACCGCGCCCTGTCCCGCTACACCCAGGCCATGATCATCCAGCTCGCGCAGAACGTGGCGTGCAACACCCAGCACACCGTCGAGGAGCGCGCCGCCCGCTGGCTGCTCATGACCGCCGACCGCGTCGGCGCACCGGAGTTCCCCCTGACCCAGGAGTTCCTCGCGCAGATGCTCGGCGTGCGCCGGCCCACGGTCTCCCTCACCGCGGGCGTGCTGCAGAGCGCCGGGCTGATCCGCTACACCCGGGGGCGGATCACGATCGTCGACCGCGAGGGCCTGCTCGACGCCTCCTGCGACTGCTACCTGCTGCTGCGCGAGGAGTTCGACCGGCTCACCGCCGGGTGAACCCCGCCGCGGGCGCGCCGGCGCACGGGTGCCGCTCCTGCAGCTCCTCGTTCAGCGCCCGCAGCTCCTGCAGGGTGGACGCCAGCTCCGCCTCCGCCTCGGCCAGCGCGCCGCGCAGCGCGCCGAGCTGCTCCGCCTGCACGGCGACCTGCTCGTGCGCCGCGCGCAGCGCGGCCCGCAGGGCCGCCACGTCCTCGCCGCTCCCCGCGGCGTCCCCGGCCGCGCCCCGCTCCACCGCCGGCGCGTGCGCCACCGGGGCGGCGGCGAGCACGCGCTGCAGGCGCTCGGCGCGCGCGCGCACGCGGGCGTCCACGTCGCGGGTGTGCGCGACCGCCTCCGCCGCCCGCCGGGCGCGCTCGTCGATCTCCCGCTGCCGGTCGGCGATCCGCTGATCGCGCAGGGTGAACGGGTCGGCGGGGTCCTCCAGCGCTGCCACGCCACGACGCTAACCGCGCCGGTCGAGCGCTCACCCCGGCCCGGGGGTCAGTCCAGCGAGCCTTCCCACGGACGCGGCTCGCCGCCGCGCAGCTGCCGGCCGAACTCCCCGACGATCCAGCGCGCCAGCTCGGCCACGTCCGGCGGCTCGACCGCGGTGAGCAGCGCGCCGGCGCGGCCGAGGCGGTCGACCTCCGCCATGCGCTCGATCCAGCGCTCCAGCAGCGCCAGGTGGTCCGGCCGGCGCGCGTACTCCAGGTCCACGCACTCCAGCCCGGCGGCCAGGGCGGCCATCTTGCGGACCTCGGCGGGGTTGAGGTGCCCGCCGTACTCCGCGGTCAGCAGGTCGGTGACGTCCCCGGCGAGCCGCTCGGTGCCGGGGTCGGTGAAGGCGTGCGCCATGCCCAGCAGCCGCAGCTCGCGCAGCACCGCCTCGCGGTGCTCGCGCAGGCGCACCCCGCGCCGCAGCGGGAAGCGCAGCAGCCGCACCGGGGGCGCCCCGGCGCCGGCGCCCGGCGCGGGGGCGGCGGGGCCGGGGCCGGTGGACCCGCTGGTCGGCTCACCGGCGAGCTCGTCGGCGATGGAAGCCCACTCGGCGGCCAGCAGCGAGTCCGCGTCCGGCGTCGGGCCGGCCCCGCCGGGGCGCGCCGCCGCGGTGCTCAGCTCGCACCAGACGGTCTTGCCCCCGCCGGCGGGGTGCACCTCGGTGCCGCGCGCGACGCTGAGCGCGGTGATCAGCGGCAGGCCGCGGCCGGTGGTGGCGGTGAGGCTGCGCGGCACCCACTGCGGGGCGACGGGGGAGGGGTCGGCGACCTCCAGGCGCACCGGGCCGGGGCCGTCCCCCGCCGCGTCCCCCGCCGCGTCCCCCGGGGCGTGGACGGTGAGCACGACCGTGCCGCCGGCGTGCAGCACGGCGTTGGTGACGAGTTCGCTGGCGCACACCTCGGCGTCGGTGACGACGTCCTCGGCCACGGCGCCGGCCAGGACGCGACGCACGTGCCGGCGGGCGAGGGCGGCGCTGGCCGGCTCGGCGGGCAGCGGCAGCGAGCGGTCGGCGTCGTGCACGGTCCCCCCTTCGCCCCGGCGGCCCGGTCCGTGCCGCGCTCGGCACTTCACCACGCACGGTAGAGGATGCGTGACCGAGGGTCGAAGGCCCTAGGGCGCGAGGGACCTCGCCGCGCCACCGGGCGCCGCGCGCACCACCCTGGTGCGGTGATCGACCGCCTGCCCGCCACGACCGCGACGCCCCTGCCGGGCCCGGTGATGATGCACCAGCACTGGGACGACATCGCCTTCCTGCACTGGGCCGTCGACCCCGCGCTGGTCGCCCCGCACCTGCCGCCGGGCACCCGCCCCGACGTGCTCGACGGGCGCACCTACGTGGGGCTGCTGCCGTTCACGCTGCGCGGCGCCGCGCCCGGGCAGCTGCCCGCGGTGCCCTTCCTCGGCACGTTCCTGGAGACGAACGTGCGCTTCTACTCCGTCGACGACGCCGGCCACCGCGGCGTCGTGTTCGCCAGCCTGGACGCCTCCCGGCTGGCGGTGGTGCTCGGGGCGCGCGCGGTGTTCGCGCTGCCGTACCGGTGGTCGCGCATGCGCCACGCCCAGCGGGTGCGCGACGGCGCCCGCGAGCTGCTGTGGACGTGCCGCACGCGCGGCGGGGCCACCAGCCGCGTCGCGGTGCGCGAGGGCGGGCCGCTGAGCGCCCCCGACGACGTGGCGACGTTCGTCAGCGCCCGCTACGGCCTGCACGTGGCGCTGCGCGGCCGCACCCGCTGGATCGCCAACGAGCACGAGCCGTGGCCGCTGCGCCGCGCGGAGGTGCTGGAGCTGGACGACGGCCTGCTCGCCGCCGCCGGGTTCGCCGGGCTGGCCGACCGCGCCCCCGACCACGTCGCCTTCGCCCGGCGCGTCACCACCCGCTTCGCGCTGCCCGGGGAACCCGGGCCCGCACCGGGGCGTTGAGCCGGGGGACACCCGCACCCGAACAGGAGAGGACAGCCGCCGCCGTGCGCGACGACCGTTCCGACGACCCCCCGAGTACCCGCCCCGTCACCGCGCAGCCCGCGCGCCCCCGCACCGCCGAGGGGGTGCGCGACCGGTGACGGACGTGCTCACCCTCCTGCTCGGCGTGCTCGTCGTGCTCCTCATCACCGCCGCGACCGCGTACTTCGTGGCGCAGGAGTTCGCCTACATGTCGGTGGACCGCTCCGAGCTCAACGCCCGCGCCGCCGCCGGCGACGGCGCGGCCCGCCGGGCCCTCTCGGTCACCCGCCGCACCTCGTTCATGCTCTCCGGCGCCCAGCTCGGCATCACCGTCACCGGCCTGCTCGTGGGGTACGTGGCCGAGCCGCTCATCGGCGAGTCCCTCGGCGCCCTGCTCGGCGGGGTGGGGGTCCCCACCGCCGTGAGCGTGGCGACCGGCGCGGTCCTCGCGCTGGTCTTCTCCACGTTCGTGCAGATGCTCTTCGGCGAGCTGTTCCCGAAGAACTACGCCATCGCCCGCCCCGCGCCGGTGGCCACGTGGCTGGCGCGCTCCACCCTGGTCTACCTGAAGGTCTTCGGCCCGCTGGTGCAGGTCTTCGACCGCTCCTCCAACGCGCTGCTGCGCGCCCTGCGCATCGAGCCGGTCCACGACGTCGAGCACGCCGCGACCGCCCGGGACCTGGAGCACATCGTGGAGGAGTCCCGCGAGAGCGGGGACCTGCCCGAGGACCTGGCCGTGCTGCTGGACCGGATCCTGGACTTCCCCCAGCGCGACGCCGAGCACGCGATGGTCCCGCGCTCGCGCGTGGACACCGTCGCGGACACCGACGACCTGGGGCTGGTGCGCGCCCTGATGGCCGTGGGCCACTCGCGCTACCCGGTGGTGGAGGCCGGCAGCGGCGACGTCGTCGGCGTCGTGCACCTGGCCGACCTGCTGGCCACCGCCGAGCCCGACAGCGCCCCCGTCACCGCCATCGCGCGCCCGCCGCTGGTCGTCTCCACCCTCACCGCCCTGCCCGACGTGCTGCGCCGGCTGGCCGGGACGAAGAACCAGCTCGCCTGCGTCGTCGACGAGCACGGCGGGTTCGCCGGCGTCGTCACCGTCGAGGACCTCGCCGAGGAGCTCGTCGGGGAGATCACCGACGAGCACGACGAGGGCACGGGGTACGTGCCGGTGCGGGGCGACGGCGTGTGGGAGGTGCCCGGCGAGGTGCACGTCGACGAGGTCGAGCGCGCCCTGGGCGTGGACCTGCCGCGCGGGGACCACGAGACGGTCGCCGGCCTGGCGATCGCCGCCCACGGCGGCCTTCCCGAGCCGGGCACCGTCCTGGACGTGGAGCTGCCCGCCGACCCGGCCGACCTGGCCCTGGGCGGGGACGCCGCGCCCCGCGTGCTGCGCGTGACGGTCCTGACCGTCGAGCGCCACGTCCCCTCCCGGGTCCGCCTGGAACTGCCCGACGCCCCCGCCGACGCCCCCGCCGACGCCCCCGCCGACGCCACCGCCGGCGACGCCGGCACCACCACCGGCACCACCCACCAGGAGAGCCCCCGATGAGCAGTGACGACCCGTGGGTCGTCGTCCCGGCGACCGTCCTCATCGTCGCGCTGAGCGCGTTCTTCGTGGCGGTGGAGTTCGCGCTGCTGGCCGCCAAGCGGCACCGCCTGGAGGACGCCGCCGGCACCGCCTCCGGCCGCGCCGCGCTGCGCAGCTCCTCGGAGCTGACCGTCCTGCTGGCCGGCTCGCAGCTCGGCATCACCGCCTGCACCCTGGCGCTGGGCGCCATCAGCAAGCCGGCGGTGCACCACTGGCTGACCCCGCTGTTCGAGGCCGTCGGCCTGCCGGCGGTGGCCGCCGACGTCCTGGGGTTCGTCCTGGCCCTGTTCGTCGTCACGTTCGTCCACCTCGTGGTCGGCGAGATGGCCCCGAAGTCCTGGGCCATCGCCCACCCGGAGCGCTCCGCGGTCCTGCTGGCGATCCCGATGCGCGCCTTCATGCGGGTGTTCCGCCCCGTGCTGAAGCTGCTGAACTCCGCGGCCAACGCGCTGGTGCGCCGCGCCGGCGCCGAACCGGCCGACGAGGTCGCCGCCGGGCACAGCCCCGACGCGCTGCGCCACCTGCTGGAGCACTCCGCGAACGTCGGGGCGCTGGACGCGCGGTTCTCCGCGCAGCTCTCCGGGGCCCTGGAGCTGCAGCGCATGACGGTGCGCGAGCTGCTGCGCCCCGGTGCGGCGCTCGCCGCGGTGCCCCCCGGCGCCACCGCCGGGGACGTGCGCGAGGTCACCCGCCGCACCGGGCACCTGCGCGTCCTCGTCGGGGAGGGCGAGCGCGTCACCGGCGTGGTGCACGTGCGCGACACCCTCACCGAACCCGACGACGCGGGCGTGGCCCCGTTCGTGCGGCCGGTGTTCACCCTGGACGCCGGCACCACCGTGCACGCCGCCCTGACGCGGATGCGCGAGACCCGCAACCACCTCGCCCTGGTCACCGGCGCCGGCCCGGACGGCACCGCCGTGCACGGCCTGGTCACGCTGGCCGACGTGCTGCGCCGCCTCCTGCCCGAGCAGGCGCCCGCCGCGGCCGCGGCGGGCTGAGCGGGCGGGCCGGGCGGACCGGGCGGACCGGGCGGGCGGCCCGCTCGCCCGGCTGAGCCGGCCCGCCCGCCGTGGCACGATCGGCCCGTGAGCGAACCGCAGGAACCCGCAGCCCCCGAGGTGCCCGTGTGGGAGCGGCGCTTCCGCGCCGGCCGGGTCGGGCTGCCGGAGTGGGCCGAGGACGCCCCGGACCGCTGCGTGGTGGAGGCCACGGTGAACGGCGTGCTGGAGGTGCACTCCTTCGACGCCGGCACCGGTGCGCTGCACCGCGCCACCGACCGCCCCGAGGGCACCTCCACCGCCACCATCGACCCGGCGGGGGAGTTCGTGTGGTGGTTCGACGACACCGCCGGCGACGAGTTCGGGGTGTGGCGGCGCCAGCCGTTCGGCTCCGGCCCCGGCCAGGGCGTGGAGGACCCCCTCGGGCTGCCGGCCGCCTACCCGGCGGGCCTGGCCCTGGGCCGCAGCGGCGTCGTCGTGGCCGGCGGCAGCGACGACGACTACGGCACCCGCGTGCACGTCGTGGCCGGCGGGCGCTCGCGGGTGCTGTACGAGCACCGCGAGGACGCCTACGTCGGCGACCTGTCCCTGGACGAGCGGTGGGTGGCGCTGTCGCACTCCGAGCACGGCGACTCGCGCCACCCCGACCTGCGGGTGGTGCGCCTCGACGACGGCTCGACGGTGCGCGAGCTGTCCGACGGCCCCGGCAGGGGGGTCTCGCCGGTGGCGTTCGCGCCCGTGCCCGGCGACCCGCGCCTGCTCGTCGAGCACGAGCGCGCCGGCCGCGCCGAGCTGCTCGTGCTCGACGTGAGCACCGGCGAGGAGACCCCCGTCGTGCTCGGCGTGCCCGGGGAGGTGGCCGGCGCGGAGTGGACCCGCGACGCGCGCGGGCTGCTGGTGCTGGTGGACCACCGGGCCCGCACCCTGCTGCACCGGGTGGACCTGACCACCGGCGACGTCAGCGCGATCGGCCCGCGCGAGGGGACCGTCGGCGCGGCCACCGCCCGCCCCGACGGCGAGGTGTGGCTGGCGTGGTCCTCGGCGCAGCGCCCCACGGCGGTGCGCACCCTGTCCGGGGACGTGCTGCTGCGCGCCCCGGGCGAGCCGGCGCCGGAGTCGGTGCCGGTGGAGGACGTCTGGGTCGACGGCGAGGGCGGGCGCGTGCACGCGCTGCTGCGCCGCCCGCCGGGCGCGCACGGCCCGCTGCCGCTGGTGGTGGAGGTCCACGGCGGCCCCACCCACCACGACACCGACGCCTTCCGCGCCTACCCGGCCACCTGGGTGGACGAGGGCTTCGCCGTCGTGCAGGTGAACTACCGCGGCTCCACCGGCTACGGCTCGGCCTGGCGCGACGCGCTGGAGCAGCGCGTGGGGCACACCGAGCTCGCCGACGTCGCCGCCGTGGCCGACCACCTCGTCGCCACCGGCGTGGCCGACCCGCAGCGCCTGGTGCTGGCCGGCGCCTCCTGGGGCGGGTACCTGACGCTGCTGGGGCTGGGCACCCAGCCGCAGCGCTGGGCGGTGGGCCTGGCCGCGGTGCCGGTGGCCGACTACGTCGCCGCGTACGAGGACGAGATGGAGGGCCTGAAGGCCTTCGACCGCTCCCTGTTCGGCGGCTCCCCGCAGCAGGTGCCGGAGAAGTACGAGGACTCCTCGCCGATCACGCACGTCGACGCGGTGCGCGCGCCGGTGCTGGTGCTGGCCGGGCAGAACGACCCGCGCTGCCCGATCCGGCAGATCGAGAACTACCTGGCCCGCCTGGAGCAGCGCGGCGCGGTGCACGAGACGTACCGCTACGACGCTGGCCACGGCTCCCTGCTGGACGACGAGCGGGTGCGCCAGATGCGCGTCGAGCTCGACTTCGTCCGCCGCCACCTGCCCTGACCCCCGCTTCCGCCTCCTCCCCCTCTCCCACCGTGATCAAGGAAGTTGCCACTTCCTTGATCACGGTGGGAGAGGGGCCAGGGGGAGGGAGCGGGGCGGGGTGGCGGGGGTCAGCCGAGGAGCGTCAGGTACAGCAGGGCGACGTTGAGGGCGACGACGAGGGTCACCGCGAGGCTCGCGGCCACCCGGGTGCCCCGGAGGTTGACGTGCTCGCCCATGAGGGCGCGGTCGCCGGTCAGGCGCACCAGCGGCACCAGCGCGAACGGGATGCCGAAGCTGAGCACGACCTGGCTGACGACGAGGGCGCGGGTGGGGTCCACCCCGGCGCCCAGGCACACCAGCGCCGGCACCAGGGTGATCGCGCGGCGCGCCAGCAGCGGCACGTGCACGCGCAGCAGCCCCTCCATGATGACCGAGCCGGCGTAGGCGCCCACCGAGGTCGAGGCCAGGCCGGAGGCCAGCAGCCCGATCGCGAACAGCAGCGCCGCGCCGGGCCCGAGGGTGCCCAGGACGGCGGCGTGCGCGCCCTCGAGGGTGTCGGTGCCCTCCACCCCGCGCAGCGCGGACGCGGCCAGCAGCAGCATGGAGATGTTCACCACGCCGGCCAGGACGAGCGCGCCGACCACGTCGACGCGGGTGGCGCGCAGCACCCGGCGGGTGCCGGCGGCCTCGACGGCGCCGTGGTGGTCGCGGGCCACCGCCGAGTGCAGGTAGATCGCGTGCGGCATGACGGTGGCGCCGAGCATGCTCGCGGCGAGCAGGACCGTCTCGGCGCCGGCGAAGCGGGGCACCAGGCCGGCGGCGGCCTCGCCCGGGTCCGGCGGTGCGAGGAGCACCCCGGAGACGAACCCGGCGACGACCACGAGCAGCAGCGCCACGACGGCCGCCTCGAACCAGCGCACCCCGGCCCTGTTGTGCAGGGCCAGCAGCAGCAGCGAGGCCGCGCCGGTGATGAGCCCGCCCACCAGCAGGGGGGTGCCGAACAGCAGGTTCAGGGCGACGGCGCCGCCGATGACCTCGGCGAGGTCGGTGGCGATCGCGACGAGCTCGGCCTGGCCCCAGTAGGCCAGGCGGGCGGGGGTGCCCAGGCGCTCGCGCAGCAGCTCGGGCATCGTGCGGCCGCTGACGACGCTGAGCTTGGCGGACAGGTACTGCACGAGCACCGCCATGGCGTTGGCGGCCACCAGCACCCACAGCAGCAGGTAGCCGTAGCCGGCGCCGGCGGTGAGGTTCGCGGCGACGTTGCCGGGGTCGACGTAGGCGACGGCGGCGACGAACGCGGGGCCGAGCAGGCGCAGCAGCCCCCGCCCGGGGGCGGGGGTGCGCGCCCGCCGCGCGGCGCGGGTGTCGGTGGTCACGGGCCGACCGTACACAGGATTTCGGCGCCCCGAAATCGGAGCGCGCCCGGTGGCGGGGGGCTCAGAGCTCCTTGCCGTAGCACAGGCACAGCGGGCTGTCGGCCCACTGCCCGAACGCCGGGACGCGCTCGTAGCCCAGCCGCTCGTACAGCGCGACCGCCTCCGGCTGCGCGGTGCCCGTCTCCAGCCGCACCCGCCGCGCGCCGCGCTCGCGCGCCAGCTCCTCGAAGGCGGCGACCATCCGGGTGGCCACGCCGTGCCCGCGCGCGAGCGCGCGCACGAATACCCGCTTCATGTCCACGCCGTCGGGGAACTCCGCCGGGTCGGCGTCGGCCTGCGCGATGCACCCGACCGGCTCGCCGTCCAGCAGGCCCAGCAGGAACCTCGTGCCGGGCGCGAGGTGGTACTCCTCCCGGCTGCCCGAGGGGTAGCGGCGCAGCAGCTCGTCGACGGCCTCGACCAGCAGCGCCTCCAGCCGCGCGTCGCCGCGCTCGGCGGGCACCACGGACACCCGCGGCGCGCCCGCCGCCCCGCGCGCCCCGCTCGTCCCGTCCGTCGTGCCCGTCCCGGTCTCAGGCACCGGCGTCCTCCCGCTGCACCGGGGACTGCACCGGGGACTGCGCCGGGGACTGCACCGCGGGGGTGCGGCGGCGCTGCGCCGGCACCGCGGCCACGGCCGGGTCCAGCGGGGCGCGGCCGGTGGCGTCGGCGCGGGTGGCGATCGCCAGCACGCCCAGCCCCAGCACCGACAGGCCCGCGGCGACCAGGGCGGTGGCGGCGTAGCCGGCGCCGGCGTCGATGACCGCCCCGCCGAGGAAGGCGCCCGCCGCGTTGCCGGTGTTGAACGCCGCCTGCATGGCGGCCGAGGCCATGCTCGCCCCGCCGCCGGCGGCGACGATGGCGCGCGTCTGGATCGCCGAGGACATCGAGAAGGCCGCGAAGGCGAACAGGAAGACCCCGGCGGCCGCGCCGGCGCGCGAGGAGGCCGCCGCGAACAGCGCGGCGAAGACCACGACCAGCGCGGACATGCCCATCACCAGGGTGCGCTGCACGGACCAGTCCGACAGCCGTCCGCCGAGCAGGTTGCCCGCGGTGGCGCCCAGGCCGAAGAGCACCAGGACCCACGACACCGACGACTCGGCGAACCCGGCCTCCTCCGTCAGCAGCGGCGCGACGTAGCTGACCACGGCGAACATCCCGCCGAAGCCGATGACCGTGATGAGCATCGTCAGCCACACCTGGGCGCGGCGGAAGGCGGCGAACTGCGCGCGCAGCGGGCCGTCGGAGGTGCTCACCGAGGGCACCAGCGCCGTGATGGCCGCGGCGGTGACCAGGCCGATCACCCCGACCAGGCCGTACGTCACGCGCCAGCCGAACTGCTGGCCGACCCACGTGCCCAGCGGCACGCCGACGACGTTGGCGACGGTGAGGCCGGCGAACACCAGCGACATGGCCCGGCCCTCCTTTCCCGCGGGCGCCAGCGCGCGCGCCACGACCGCCGCGGTGCCGAAGAACGCCCCGTGGGCCAGGCCGGTGAAGAACCGGGCGGCGACGAGCGCCTCGAACGTGGGGGCCAGCGCGGTGGCGACGTGGCCGACGACGAACACGCCGGTCAGGCCGACCAGGACGCGCTTGCGGGAGAGCGAGTGGGTCAGCGCCGTGAGCGTGGGCGCACCCACGACGACGCCGACGGCGTAGGCCGTGACGATCCAGCCGGCCAGCGGGATGGACACGCCGAACGTCTCGGCCACCTGGGGCAGCAGCCCCATGGAGACGAACTCGGTGGTCCCGATCCCGAAGGCGCCGACGGCCAGGGCCAGGAGGGCGAGGGGCACGGTGGAGCTTCTTCCTGCCGGTGCGGGTGGGGGTGTTCGAGCAGCGCGCCGTCGCCTGTCGACACCCCGATCATCGCGCACGGGAGCGCGGGTGTTCCCGCACCGCCGCGGCGGGTCCCCGAAGACGTTGCCCGGCAGCACCTCCCGGGCGTGGCGCGCGGCCCGGGACGCGCACG
>NZ_JBJLSG010000021.1:0-50616 GCF_050871925.1 Kineococcus gurbantunggutensis | reverse complement strand
TGGTGCGGGGCCCTCGCGTGTCGGCTCGTGACCCCGCTCAGGATGGGGTCGGCTCCTGCCAGCGCTCCAGCTCCGCTTCCTCGCTGTCGGCGGGCACCGTCTTGCCGTGGGCAGGCAGCAGCCCAAAGTTGCGCAGGGGCGAGAAGCGCGGCGCAGTGAGGTCCGCGCGCTGGCACGAGGGGCACCGCACCGGGCCCTTGTCGACGTTCACAGCGCGGCCGCTGCCGGGGCAGCGCACCATCGCCGGCGGACCCGAGTCAGCAGGCGGCGATGGTGGTGACGTCGGCGCGGCCGCAGGTATCGGCGGCTGCTGACTCCCCCGCTCACCTCCAGGCCACAGCACGTGCTCGGGCGTCAGGTCGGCGACAGGGAGGTAGAGGACGTGGCGGGTGATGGTGCCCCGGCGGGTCTTCGCATCGAAGCGCCGCAGCGTGCAGAAGGGGCGGCCGCACTCGGGGCAGTCGACCGTGGTGTCCAGCTCGTGCGAGCCGCTGGCGGTGGCGTAGCGGCCGGTAGCGGGACAGACGACGCGGACCATCCGCGGCCGCGAGGGGTCCGGGATGGCGCCGTCCGGGATGCCCGGGGGGTCGAAGGGGCCCAGCCGGCGCGGCGTCACCGGCGCCCGACCCTCGCGCTTGTTGCGGCGCAGCGCTGCCAGTGAGCGCGCCGAGAGCAGCAGGCCCTGCTCGGGGGGCTCCTTGAGAGAGCGCTCGACCAGGTCGTCGAGGTCAGAGCGCGCGAAGCGGTAGCTGCGCCCGATGCGGCGGTGGCGGATGCGCCCGGCCCGGGCCTCGCCCTGCACCCAGGACTCGGCGACCCCGAGCATCTGGGCCACCTGCTGGGTGGTCATCAGCTCGGGCGGCGGTGCAGGTGCGCCGACGTGCTCGATGAGGGCGGCCAGCTGCTCGGTCAGGTGCAGCATCTGCCGCGAGAGCAGCATGATTCCTTCGACGACCTCGTCACGGCCCTCGAGCTCCCCCACGGCTTGAGCTTCGCACGCTGAGGAGGTGGCGACCTGTGCACGGCAGCGCTCCAGCGCCTCCACCGCAGGAGGTGCTGGGGCGCTTCGTCATGTTCTAGATCAAGGACGGCGTACAGCAGTCGGCATCGGCATAGGCCCGCACATGATCCCGGCCGCCGAAGCCTGCTCGATGGTCGCCAGGTCCTGCTCCAGGCGCTGCAGTCCGACGGCTCCCCCGCGGAAGCCCCTCCCATAGCGCACGTGGTGGCTGGCGACCGTCAGCCGCTTGTAGGGCTGCTCGAGCGGGGCGTACAGCTTGAGGACCAGGTCACTGACGCCCCACACCCGCCCGCCACCGGACCGCGTGTGGCCTCGGTGGCTCTCAGGATGACGCGCCGCCTCGGGAAGATCTACTTGAGCCAGGGCGACAGGGTTGTCGAACACTGGATCAAGGATCAAAGCCCTCTTGACCAGGTGATACGCCGAGTAGAAGAGGCAGACCGCCCCCCACTCTGCCCCGACCTGCACCATCAGGCGCCCGACCTTGGCGTGCTCTTCAGCGCGCCTCGCGTGGGTGTCAGCGGTGAGTCTGGGCATCAGATGGCGTGGCTGTAGGCCTTCGCCGGAGAGGCGTGAGGCACCGGGGTGCACTCGTCCTGGACGGTGAAGTCGTAGTCGAGAGCGACCTCGTCGATGTAGAGCTCCCGGATCTCGGCCATGCTCTCGATGAGCCGCACCTGGAGGTCCCAGTCGTCCTCGACCAGGCACAGCTCGATGCGAACGTCGTGGGTCACCTCGTCGCCCTCGACCAGCACCCGGGTGACACCGGACTGTCGCTTGACCACGCGGACGGTGTTCTCGCCGATCGAGTGAATCAGGCTCTCGAACTCGTCCATCCCCACCTTTTCCACCTCTCGATCCAAGCACTCACCGTGTAGTGCTGTCAGCCCCTTGTGCGGTTCGGTGTCGACACGTCCCGCTTGGGGCTTGAGACTGTCACGTCGGCTCCTTGAGCACAAAGTGGCTTGTGGCACTCGGGGTAAGATCACAGGTTGCACTTCAGCGACACCACTCACCACGTCACCAGCCACACCAGGGCCGCGACGACGGCGGCTCCGCCGGCGACTAGGGCAAGGCCGACGAGCAGGCCGCGCCATGCGGGGTGCTGCTGTTCGCTCACGGCTCCTGCTCCTCATCATCAGGGGGGAGCAGGTCGGCGGGGGCGACTCCAAGGCTAGGGCGTCCCTCGCACTCCGTCGCACTCTGGGCAGCGCCCCACCGACAGCCGCCAGGCGCCGTCCTGCTGGTCGAGGTACCAGGTCCACCACTCCGTGTACTCGCCGCAGTCGGGGCACTCCTGGTGCGGCCACGTCATCGTCTCAGCCAGGGTGAAGGCCCGGCCACCCTCGGGGTGCTGGTGCCCGCGCCTCACGCCGGCGTCCGCAGCCGCCACCCCGACCGGTGGTGCCCACCGTCGTGCTCCAGCCAGCCATGCTCGCGCAGCCACGCGGTGCGCTGCTGCCACACCCGTGCCCCCACGCCCGCCTCGCGGGCCAGCACCGCGGCGGTGAAGGACGCTGGGATGCGGTCCTCGAAGTCGGCCGCGGCGGCCAGCACCCACACCACCGCGCTCAGCGAGCGCCGGGCCGGGCGCAGCATCACCTGGGAGGGCACGGCCTTGACCGCGGCGTGCACGGCCTGGGCCCAGCGCACCGCAGAGGGCACCATGTCGCGCGCCTCGGTAGGCAGCAGCCGCACACCTGGCTCCTCAGAGATCACCGTCAGGTCCTCGGCAGATCGCGCGACCACCTTGACGACGCCTAGTGCTTCACCGGTCGGGCTCGCACCGTGCTTGTAGCTCGGCGCGCAGCTGCCGCACCTCTGAGGCCAAGGCGACCACGTCAGCGCGCGTGGCCGCTGCGGCGCCCTCCTGCTCCTCGGCGACCCGCTCGATCAGCCACGACGCCAAGGAGGCGGTCACCGTGCCCAGCAGGGCGATGCCGGCCAGCATCAGTGCGATGGCCACCAGGCGCCCGGTGCCGGTCACCGGATAGCGGTCCCCATAGCCTACGGTCGTGATCGTGGTCAGCACCCACCAGCAGGCGTCGGTGAAGCTGGTGATGTTCGCCTCCGGTGCCTGGCGCTCCGCCTCCAGCACGGCCAGAGCAGCGCAGAAGCCCACCAGTGTTGTGGCCACGGCGACGTAGACGCTGACGCGCCCGCGCAAGGAGGCGCCGGCGCGGCGGTTGAGGACCTGCAGCACGGTCACCAGCCGCAGCAGGCGCAGCGGGCGCAGGGCCGGCAGGGCCAGCAGGAGCAAGTCAAGGGGGTGGTGCCAGATGAACAGCAGCCGCTGCCGGGCTCGTGCCAGGCGCCACAGGTAGTCCACGGCGAAGAGGGCCCACACCGCGCTCGAGACCGCGGCGCAGACCTCACGGGCGGCCACAGGTAGCTCTGGGCGCAGGATCGGCAGAGCGTAGGCCGCCAGCCACGCCACGGCAGCGGCGGTCAAGGTGGTCCCCCACGCGCGCGAGCGGCGAGCGCGGTGGGCCCCGGCCGCGCCGGGGACGTCGACTGCCTGCTGCACTGCTGCCGCTCCAGGGTGCTCGTGACCACGTCAAGTCCCCCACGATGCACGACGAGCTGGACGAACAGCGCGCCTTGACCAAACAGGGGCGCCGTGAGCCGTCAGTCCACCGGGTGCTGCCCAGCCGCGCGCACGAGCTGCTCGAGCAGGCGGTTGGTGCGCTGCTGCTCAGCGAGCAGCGCCTCGACGAGCTTGATCTGCTCGTAGGCGCGCATCACGTCGCGCTGGCGGCCGGCAGCACCGGCATCGAGCACCGACCACGTGCGGTGCGCCAGGCCCGGGTCGAGAACCGCTTGCACCTTCTCCGCTTGCGTCTTGCCGTCATCGTCCTTCTTGCCGAACACGCGCACACCCTCCGCTGCCCTCGTGCGCCGGGCCAGTGCTGCCGACGCGTCAGCAGCTCACGCTGCCACGAGCGCGGCCGCAGCATCGGTGAACGTCAGGGCCCAGCCGCAGCATGCTCACAGTGGGCGGTGAGGATCTTTGGGCACCCGGGGCTATCAAGTCGGTCAAGCTCTTCACGCAGGGTGATGGTCTCTGCTGGGCAGAACCTGAGTGTCGCACATCACAAGATCAAAATCTTGACTGTCAGTTATGGGCCTGGCACGCTGTGAGATCGCCAAGCCATCAATTGGATATCGTCCCCCTCAACAGTAACGGAGGTACTAGATCGTGTCTAGTTTTGAGAAGCTCCTCACTCCTGTGGTCGATCGCATCCCGACAGGTAGCGGCCTGCTCGTCGCCCTGATGATGGCGGTCATCGCTCGTGAGGCTCTGCATGCGGGTGATTCCACGGCCGCAGCTGCTTATGGGGCCTGTGCTGGTCAGGCCCTATATGCGGCTGCCCTGTGGACAGATCATGACGCCATCGCGCGTCAAGCGCGCCGGATTGTGCGCTGGCTCGGAGTAGGGGCCCTGAGCTGGACAGCAACAGCCGCGTGGGCTCTGGCTGGCGGCCAAGATGTGGCAGGCGCCGGCACTATGAACACCGTGGCCATCGTCGTCGCGCTGCCGATGATGATCCATGCAGCATGGCCGTTGCGTAAGCGCTCCGTGTCTGCCTCGACCAGCCAGCGGGATGGTGAACCCGAGGAGTGAACGGCTGACAGCCATGTGCGCTCAGCCACCACAACCTATGCAGCAAGACCGTGGATCTTTGCTACAAGCAATATTGGAGTAGCGCAGCACGGTGGAAGGTGCCGTGGAGACCACTGAGCAGCGACGCGACCAGATGTGGCAGGCGCTGCTACTCCTCGGTGTGCTGCAGATGCCAGCACACCGCCCCGGGCTTCCGACCGCCTTAGCCGAGTCCGTATTCGGCGTCGGCAGCCAGCAGGTCCGCGGCGCGGGCGAGGTCCTCGTCGGTGACGTACCGGGCCGGCACGCTCACGACCTCGCCATCTTCCGGTTCGCCTCGGTGGCCACCGCGCGCAGCAGCTCGCGGCCGTCGATCTGCACGGACACCACGACGGGCTGCGCGAGCCCGGCGAGGTCCTGCCCAGACAGGCCGAGGTCGTCCTTGACCAGGGACACGCGTGGGGCGTCCATGGTGCTCGGGCTCAGCGCGGTCAGGGTCTGCTCGTGGGAGAGGATGCGCCCGGCCCGCGGTGCGGTGAACAGCTCCGGGCCCTGCTCGCCGACGAGGTAGGTGGTGCCGGCGTCCACGGGCCCGCCGGCCGCGCGGGCGCCGCCGATGCCGAACGCCCCGCCGATCGAGGAGACGGCCTGGCCGAGGGCGGAGTCGCTGATGCGGTCGGCGAGGCGCTTGACCCAATCCCACGCCTCGCGGACCTTGGCGACGAACCCGCCCACCGCGTTCTTGATCGTGTCGAACTTGCTGCGGGCGGCGTCGAGGGCCGCGGACAGGCCGAGGCGGAACAGCGGCACGGCCGCGTTCTGAATCCACGCGACGCCCTCGCGGAACGCCCCGGAGAGCTTGTCCCACGCCTTGCGCCCTACCTCCGTCTTGGTGAAGAACCACGTCAGGCCCGCGGCCAGCGCGGCGATGGCCACGACGACGAGGCCAATGGGGTTGGCGGTGAGGGCTGCGTTCCACAGCCACTGCCCGGCCGCGGCGACCCGGGAGGCCGCCGCGGAGGCGAGGGTGGCCACGGCCTGCGCGTTGCTCACGACCGCGTCGCGGATGCGCAGCACGATGGCCTGCTGCGTGACGCCGTTCATCAGGCGCAGCGTGTTCGAGGCGTGCAAGGTGGCCAGCGCGTTCGCGGTGGTGGCCGCGGCCGTTGCTAGCGTCGCCACAGCCTGAGCACCGGCCGCCACGGTGGCCACCGCCATGCCCGCGCGCCACAGCAGCAGGCCGGCGGCGATGACGGGGGCGAACTTGACGATGGTGTCCACGTGCTCGGCGAGGAACTGCAGGGTGCCGCCGAGGATGCGGGCGAAGCCGCCAGCGACGACGGCGATGGTGCCGAAGTCGCCCATGCTCTTGCCCACCGCGGTCAGGCCCACGCCGAGGGCCGACCAGTCGATGTTGGAGAACGCCTGCGCCACGGAGCGCATCGTGTCCAGGACGCGGGTGCCCACCCCGGTCCAGTCGACACCGGCGACGGCGGAGCCGGCACCGGAGATGGCCTCGCGGATGCGGAACAGGTAGTCGATGATCCGGCTGTCTTCCTCGACGCCGAGCTGTCCCCACCACCCGCCGTTGAAGTCGCCGCGCACGGCGATCTCGTAGACGCCGGCGATGGCAGCGGTGACCTTGCCGACGCCGGTGGTGATGCCGGGCAGCACGCGGGTGAGCAGCGCGTTGGCGTCGGTGAGGATCGTCTTGAGGAACGGGATGGCCGGGGAGAACGCCCCCGACAGGCCCATGCCGGCGGTGTCCTTGAGGGTGGACACCATTCCCGAGAGGGACTGGCTCTGAGCCTCCATCAGGCCGTTGAACTTCTCGAGGCCCTTGCCGGACTCGAGCGCGCTCATCAGCGCGTCGAGCTCGGCGCGGCCGAGCTTGCCCTTGTCGACCATCTCGGCTATCTGTGCCGTGCTCTTGCCGGTGGCGGCGGTGAGCAGGTCGTAGACGGGGATGCCCGCGTCGCGCAGCTGGTTCAGGTCCTCGGCCTGAATCTTGCCGGCGGCGTTCATCTGCTGCAGCGCCACCGTCGCGCGGGCGATGCCCTCGGCGCCGGTGCCCATCCCGGACGTCGCGTTGCCGAGGCTGCGCATGATCGGGATGACCTTGTTGGCGTCGATGCCCGCGGAGATGAGCGAGGACGCCGCCGTCGTCAGCCCGGGGAAGTCGAACGGGGTGGTGGCGGCGAACTTGTTGAGGTCCGTGAGGAAGCCCTGCGCCCGCTCCCCGGAGCCGAGCATCGTGGTGAAGGCGATGTTCGCCTGCTCCATGTTCGCGGCCGTCTTCAGGCCCACGGTGGCCGCCGCGGCGCCCAGGCCGCCGAGGGCCGCGGTGACGTAGCCGACCCCGCGCGCCGCGCTGATGCCGATCGTGCCGATGCGCCACAGGGCCGCGTGCATCCGCGAGCTGGCGCGCTCGGTGGCCGCGCCGAGGCCGGCGACCTCGACGGCGGTGCCCCGGAACTGCCGGGCTGCCTGGTCCCCGCCGGCGACGTTGATGCGGATGGCGACTTCGGCCACGGCGGCCTCCTGTGGGTGTGCGCTGAGGAAGGGGATGACGACTCGGGCGCAGGTACATCACGAGCACCCGCAGGGCCCCGCTCCGGCGTGCGCCGGCTGCGTCCTTCGCTCCCCGAGCCGGCCGAAAGGAGAAGACCGTCGGGGCGACGTTGACGCCCGAGCCGCAAGTCGTGCGGGCCGCGCTACCGGCCCGGGGTGGGGCGCTGCCCCAGCGGGTGCTACTCCCCGACGGGCAGGCCGTGACGAGTGGCGGCCTGGTAGTCGAACCCGGTGGCGTTGCCCCAGGCGTAGGCGACGGCCTCCTCCACCGTGGTGTCCAGCGCGAGCTTGAGCGCGGCCTGCTCGTCGCTGAGGCCGGCGTAGCGCTGCCCGATGCCGTAGGCCGCGGCCGCGGTGGCGGCGGCGGCCATCGCCGGGCGCACCGGCGCCGGGTAGCTCAGCAGCGCCGCCGGGTCCAGCCCGGAGGCGGTGAAGGCCGGCAGGCCACCGGCGGCGCCGGTGTACGGGCCCGAGGCGGCAGTGGCTCGCGCGGAGCTCGCGCGGCGCGCCGCGGGCCGGCCCGCGCCGGTGCCGGTGCGCGCGTTGAGGAAGCCGAGGCCGAGGTTGGTGTTGTGCTGGTGCACGACGTCGGCGCGAACGACCTGCCCGGCCGGGCCGGTGCCCCTCAGCGTGGTCGGGTCGATGCCGCAGGCCGCGGCGACCTGGCGGGCCTCGGCGGTGATGTTCGGGGTGGGGCTCATGCTGCTACCTCCTCGTTCCGGGTCGCCGCGCGGCGAGCCGCTTCCTCTTCCAGGGCCGCCAGCTCGAACTGCCAGCACCCGGCGATCTTGCGGCCGCCGAGCTGCTCGGCGAGGTTCCGGACCTGGCGAGTGGTCAGGCCAAGGACCTGTGCGGCCCGGGCGACGTCCACCGGTACCGACGGTGCCAGAACTCCCCTGGGCGGAACTTCCGCGGAAGCGGGCGCGGAAGCCGGCGCCGGCGGGGGCTGCTCGTGCTCGGCCAGCTCGGCCTGCAGCAGCGCGATGAGGTCCAGGACCCGGGCGGGTGCACCCACGCCGTCGCTGCGGCCAGCGGCCACTGACTTCTGCAGCGCCCGCAGCACGTCCAGCAGCGCCTGCGGGGAGCCCAGCAAGACGTGGCAACCACCCAGGCGCACCGCGTACTGCTGGAACGTCGGCGGGCAGCGGTAGCCGTGCACGCTCACGCCTCCCGACGCCGCGCCGAGCTCGACCGCTGCTCGCCCAGCCCCGACTGACGAGGCCTCAGAAGCCTTCCGCGTGGCTGAGCCCGCAGAGCACGCAGGTGCTGCGGGAGAGCGCCAGATCGGCCGCGGAACGACTCGTGAAGAGCTGCTGAGGCAGTGCCGGACTCCTCGCGCAGAGCTCGGGGGGAGATATCTTGACCCCACTGTGGGTCAGGAACCTCCCAGCTCGTCAGAAAAATGAGGGTCACCTGACTCACCACTCTCGGGACCAGTAGGGGCGCCGCTCATCGGAAGCGGCTGCGGTGCGTGTGGACGCGCGGCCGGCGCCGCGCGAGGCGTTGCACGTGGCTATCAACAGGCGGTCGGCCAGGCCGCCACCGAGGCTGCGCGCGAGCGTGTGGTCGGCCTCGAGGGGCCGTCCGTCGACGTTGAGCATGGCGTCTCGGTACATGGGCAGACCGCGGCCGGCCGGTCGTCCTGCTGCCCGGCAGGGGCACCCCGGCCCGCAATCCGTGCACGGGCACGGGGTGCCGTCGACGTGCGCCCGCAGCAGCGCGGCCCGCCGCTGCTGGTGCGCCCACCCCAACCCAGCAGCGGTGGTAGCGCCGGGTCCTCGCCGCCGCGGGCGGGTGCTCATGCCGGTAGACCCGCGTAGGCGCGCACGCGCTCGGTGCGCTGCTGCTCGAGCTGCTCCTGCGTGTGGCGCAGGTGCCCGGCGGCGCGCTGCACGAGGTGCTCGCTCAGCTCGGCGGCGCGGGCGGTCAGGACGCGGCGGGCTTCGGCGTGCTCGCGGTCGGCGCGGGCCGCGGCGAGCTGCCGCTCGAGGCCGGCGATGTGCTCGTCGAGCTCGTCGACGTCGGCGCTGGCCTGCTGCAGGCGCTGGCGACCGGGCACGGCGCGGGCTTCGGCGCGGGCCAGGGTGAGCTGGAGGTAGTGCTCGGTGGCTTCGGCGAGGGCATCGGCGGCGTCGATCTCGGCGCGTCGGCGCAGGGCGGGCAGGGCGTCGACGGCGCCGGCGGCCACGGCTTGCTGCACCTCGGCCTGGGCCTGGCGCAGCTGGTGCTGGGCGTGGCTGCCGGCGTGCTGCGCGGCGCTCAGGGCGGGGCCGTCGGCGAAAGTGGAGCGGGCGCGGTCCAGGGGCGCGAGGACCTCGTGCAGGCGCCCGAGGGCGTTGTCGCGGTAGGCGGCGCGCTCGGTGGCGGTGAGGTGCGGCGACTGCAGCTCGTGGTGCAGTGCCGTCAGCCATGCGGTGGCGGCCTGCTCGAACTCGTCGACGGCGGCGGTGTCGGGCCCCGTGCGCAGGGCGTTCAGGAGCTCCTGGAGGGCCTGATCGAGGGCGGGGTCCTCGCGCACGGCCATGGCGGCGATGCCGCCGACGCCGAGGATCGGGGTGGTGCGCTCGACGGCGAGGTGCCGGCGCAGCGCGGCCTCGTAGGAGTCGGCGAGGGCGGCGACGTCCTGAGCGGTGGTGGGGGTGCTGGTGCTCATGGGGTGCTCCTGGGGGTCGAGGTGTTCGTGGTGGTGGCCGGGTGGTCGGGGTGGTGCCGGCAGCGGTCGCCGGCACGGGTGACGTAGGCGCGGCAGGTGCCGCCGTCGCGTCGGTGGGCGCCGCAGCGGGCGTGCTCGGTGGTGGCGAGCAGTGCTGCGATGGCGGCAGGCAGGGGGCCGGTGTTCTCGTGGGCGGTGCTCGCGTCCCAGCAGCGGCGGGAGCTGGGGTCGGTAGCGGTAGGGGTCGGAGCGACGAGCCAGGGCCAGGTGCGCCCGTCTGGACCGACGGCCCAGCCGAGTCGGTAACCGTTGCTCAACGCGATGTGCTCCCCGAGCAGCGAGCCGTTGGGGTGCGGGTCACCGTTGGGGTTCACGAGCGCTCCTCAGGGTGTACAGGTAGTGGGCCCAGGCCCGCTGGGTCCCGCGCGGGGCGGCCCTGCGACGGGCCGGAGACGTGCTGTGCGTGGCGGTCGTGGTGCAGGTGCTCACGAGGCGGCCTCGTCGCGCCAGTCGTGGCCCTCCCACTCGTCGGGCTCTGGCTCCTGTGCCCACCAGCGGTCGTCGGGGTGCCGCTCGGGGTCGACGTCCGGCAGGGCTGCAGGGGTGACGTCGGCGATGCCGTCCGCGGCCCATGCGGGCAACGCGGGCGTTGCGGGCGACGTTTCCGGCGCATCTCCATGGGCGGCGTACTTCTTTCCTTCTTCGTTGTAAGAACAGAGGAGATCGACCGCGCTGTTGCCCGCGTTGCCCGCAATGCCCGCATCTGGGGCGTCGTCGCAGGTCAGAGGGGGTGCGTCCGTGCGGGCAACAGCGCGGGCAAGCGCGGGCAAGCCGCGGGCGTCGAGGCTGTTGCCCGCAGCGTTGCCCGCGCTGTTGCCCGCAGAGAGACGACCGGAGTCGTTGCCCGCGTTGCCCGCGTCGCCGGACGGCGGCGCGAGGTAGAAGCGCAGCGCCTTGTCGTGGCCACCCCGGCCGAGCTCGTCGACGACCCACCCGACCTTGCGCAGGGAAGGCGCGCGCCGGCGCAGCAGACCGGAGAGCGCACGGGCGTTCTTGGGCCAGGCCCGGTCCGGGCGCCATCCGTCGGTAGTGGGGGTGATGGCGTGCAGGAGCTCCGAGGACGTCCCGGTCCACGGAGTCGTGATGCTGTCGACGAGCGCGGCGAGGACGGGGTCGGAGGCGACGGCGTCGACGGCCAGGTCGCCGGCGAGCGCCCGGTAGCGGGAGAGGCCGTCGGTGCCGAGGACCTCGTCGACGGCGGCGAGGACGCGGGCGAAGTCGGCCATGCGCGGCGGGTCGGGCAGGTGCACGTCGTCGACGACGTCGAGGACGCGGGCGGTGAGGTCGAGGACGGCGGCGAGGACCCGCGGGTGCGCACGTGCCCACTCGGCGGCGAGCTCGGCATCGTAGCGGCGGTGCTCGGGCGGGATGCGCTCGAGCTGCAGGGTGACGAGGCGGTCGGCGAGGTCGTCGCGCACCGCACCCAGGTCGATGCCGTTGAGCAGGACGCAGCGACGGAAGGCGACGACGTGCAGGCCGCCGTCCGTGTACAGCTGCCTCCGCACGTCGCCGTCTCCGGTGGAGGCCCGGCACAGCGCGTCGGAGTACCAGTCAGCCACCCCGGAGAGGTTGTCCACGGCGACGATCCATGAGCCGGCGGCAGCGGTGGTCCACGCCTCGACGTCCTTGGGTGCCTTCCGCAGCGGTACCGGGGAGGGGTCGATGATGCTGACGAGCATCTTGCTCGCGGTGGACTTGCCGGTGCCCTGCTCGCCGAGGACGGCGGCGAGCGGGTGCGGGAAGCCGGGCATCAGGGCGGCCACGAGCCAGGCGGCGACGACGGGGCGGTCGGCGGCGGCGACGTTGAGCAGCTGCCACAGCTCGTCGAGGGTGCCGCCACGCTCGGGGGTGGGCAGGGCGCCGGTGAGCGCGGTGCGGCGGAACAGCACGGGCCCCTCCTCGAGGACGTCCCAGCCGCGCCGGTGGATGCGCACCACCCGGCCCGTCTCATCCCCGAGGTCGAGCCAGTGCGCCCCGGCGGCTGCTGCGACGCGCAGCTCGACGGTGCGCTTCTCGGCGGCCATGGCGATGCCCTCACACACCAGGACGGCGTCGGCGAGCGCCTGCTGCGGCGACGCCTTGCCGGTGGCGGCGAAGTACGCCGCGGCGAGCTCGGAGCGCAGGGAGTCGCGCCCGCCGCGCAGCATGCGCGGGATGCGCGGGCCGGTGGTGGGGATGGCGAACGGCTCGCCGCTGTCGGTGCACGCGAACTCGTAGCGTTCCTGCGCCATCTCCGCCAGGACGGTCGCGACCGAGGGCGCCTTGGGGGTGCCCTGCTGACGTTCGGTCGCAGTGCCCGGGTGGTCGTCGACGGTGCGGGGGATGGGGGCGTCCGGTGCGTAGTTCACGCGGCCTCCTCCCACCAGGTCGTGTTCCAGTCGCTCAGTCGGCGGCCGTGGTCGCTCGCCTGCGGCGCGAGACCCCACGAGGCGAGGCAGCGGGTGATGTGGGCCGCTCGGAGCGCCGGGTCGACCTGGGGTGCCGGTGGACGCCGATCGGTCAGGCCGGTCATCTCCCAGAAGTCCCGGATGGCCAGGGCGCGCTGCAGCTGGCCGCGCTCCTCGGCGAGGACGTCGGCCGGCGGCGCGCCACAGGTGTCGAGCAGTTGCTGTTCTCGTGCCTGCCGGCAGCGCTCTTCCTCGTCGGCGCGGTCGGCGAATCCGTTCCAGTAAGACTGCCGTACCTGGTCGTCCTCGTGGTCCCACCCATTGCGGCGCAACGGCTGGGCGTTCACGCGGCATCACGCCCGCGGTCGGTGCGGAACTTCTCGGTGCCGCGCCACATGCGCGTTGCGACGGAGGCGCCGGTGGGGCGCCACATGATGCCGGCGCCGCAGACCTCGATGACGCCGCGCGCGGCGGCCGCGGCGAACGCGGCTCCCCATCGCTGGGCGACGTCGGGCTCGGGGATGCCGAGCTCACGCAGGCTGTCGACGCTGAACTCGTAGCCCTGGCGGGCGAGGTGCTCGATGCCGCGCTCGGTGCAGTCCTTGAACCATGGGTCGGTGTTGACCCGTGCGCGGGAGCGACGGGCGGGGTTACGCTGAGGGTGGTTGTTGTGGGTCGTGCTGCGGGCACGGGTGGCGGCGGGTTCCGTGGGGGCGGAGCCCGCCGCTTGCGTTGTGTCGCTCATCGGGTTTCCACTTCTCGAGTCCCTCTGTGCCGTGGGGGCGGCATTGGGGGTTCCGGTTCCTCGGTCAACTCACTTGCGCCGCGGGCTCGCCGGCGGCCTGCAGGCGGGTGATGTAGTCGTCGAGCGCGCTGGCGGGGATGCGGCGCAGGCGGCCGATCTTCACCGAGGGCAACTCCCCCGCCTTCAGCAACTCGAACAGGCCCGTGCGTGAGATGCCGAGGTACTTCGCAGCTCCGAGCGGGTCGTACAGGCCCGGCCGGCCAGTGGTCACCATTGCTACCTCCTCAAGGTCGACTGGAGCCATGTCTTGAGAGAAGCACGTCCATGAGCGTTCCGTCAAGTGCGACTCCGTCCATGTCTTGAGCTACTCTGAGGGCGTGGACGGGCGAGAGGTCACGAGCAACTGGGAAGCGCTCCTGTCAGAGCGCGTGCGCACCCGGCGCACGCGCCGAGGCTGGCGCCAGGTAGACGTGGCCCAGCGGATGGCAGAGCAGGGATTCGACTGGACGCAGCCCGTCGTCGCCGCCGTCGAAGCCGGCAAGCGCGACTGCAACCTGCTCGAGCTGGCCGGCCTGACGTCCGTCTTCGTGCACCACCACGACAAGGGCGGCGTGGCCGGACTCCTCGACCTGGACGACGACGAGGAGGGCTACGCGTTCGAGGGTTGTGACCCCCCTGCCGCCACCAGAGAGGTCACCGTGGAGATGTCACCCGGTGTGCGCGTGGAACTCGCCGTTCTGCTGAGCGCCATCAGGGGCGGTGACCAGCTGGCCTGGGGCCTCAGGGGTGGCGCCCCTCGCCTGGACTGGACGGCGACAGAGGACCCGATGGTCATCAAGCTGGCACGGGCACTGGGCATCAGCACGGGTCAGGTGCTCAAGACGTCCCGGCGCCTGTGGGGCCGGGAGCCTCAGCAGGAGCGCGACCGGCGTCTGGGTGACGTCTCCGACGTGCCGGCCCGCACGGTGCAGGCCCGGCGAGGGCACATCACCCGGGCGATGACGGTAGAGCTGCGCGAGGAGCTGAGCTGATGGCGCGTCGGGGAGCCGGCGAGGGCTCGGTGTTCAGGCGGGACTCCGACGGGCGCTGGGTGGCACGCCTGGTCGTCGAGGAGGGCGGCCGCGCGCGCCGGCGCACGTTCTACGGCAAGACGCGCAAGGAGGCGCTGGAGAAGCTGCGGGAGGCGCAGCGGCGCGTGGAGGACGGCGGGCCCGTCGTCGACTCCTCCGCTCCCCTGTCGGCGTTCCTGGTCAAGTGGCGCGCCACCACCCTCGAGGCCGCGGAGCTCAAGCCGACGACTCGGGAGAACTACGCCACGCTGTGCCGGCGTCACCTCGAGCCGACGCTCGGTCACATCGCACTGGGCAAGCTCACGCCGGCGGACGTTGAGGCCCTGGTCCTGGCCAAGCGCCGTGAAGGGCTGTCGGATGCCACCATCCGGCTCATCTACACCACGCTGCGGCGGGCGCTGGACGCGGCGGTGCGCGACGGGCTGGTGCGCCGCAACGTCGCGAGCGCGGTAAGCCGACCCCGGGTGGGGCACCGGGAGGCCAAGGTGCTCACGCCGCTGCAGGCGCAGCAGCTGCTCGACGCCGCGCGCGGTGACCGGCTGTTCGCCTTCTTCGCCGTGGCGATGGGCTGTGGCCTGCGCCGCGGCGAAGGGCTGGCGCTGCGCTGGGCCGACGTCGACCTCGACGAAGGGCTGCTGCGCGTGGGGCGCACCCTGTCGCGCACCAAGGACGGGCTGGTCTTCACCGAGCCGAAGTCAGCGCGCTCGCGGCGCACGGTTCCCCTCCCCCGCCAGCTCGTCGACGAGCTGCGCCGGCACCGGCAGCGCCAGCTCGAGGAGCGGCTGCTCGTGGCCAGCGAGTGGGAGGACAACGACCTCGTCTTCCCCTCACGACTGGGGACCCCGCTCGACCCGCGCAACGCGCTGCGCGCCTTCCAGGCCGCGGTCACGCGCGCCGGCCTGCCGATGGTGGGGCTGCACACCCTGCGGCACACCTGCGCCTCGCTGCTGCTGGCGCAGGGCGTGCACCCGCGGGTGGTCATGGAGACGCTGGGGCACTCGGGCATCTCCATCACCATGGACACCTACTCGCACGTGATGCCGCAGCAGCAGCGCGAGGCTGCCGACCACCTGGCAGCCGCGCTGAGCTGGTAGGTCATGGCGACGCAGCAGCATCCGAGCGTGCCTGAGGTGACTGGATAGCGCGCTGAGGCTGACGCTTCGCCAACCGCCGAGTCTTCTCGGCGCGACGGGTTGAGGTGGTGTTCCTCCACGATCTGACGAATCGCGTGATGGCGTCAGAGGTCAAGAGCTCCTCGTAGCACCGTGAGAGCTCGGCATCGAGGGCGGCACGTGCCTCTCGACCACCCTCGTGCTCCAAATCCTCAAAGCGATGACGCAGGTGGTCCATGACGACTGGAGTAAGCAGGCGCGTCTCGTCCCAACGCGGCAGATGCGCTCCCAGCTCCGCCCACACCTGGGCGTCTGATCGGTCCTCAGCTCGCAGCCAGACGCGGAATGCGTGCACGTTCTCCGCTAGGGCCCTCACCTCTGCTCGCTTCCTGGCAGGGAAGAGCACGCGGAACAGCCGCTTCGCCGCCAGGGTCCCGCCCGGGACCACCAGAGGATCAACCATGACTGCACTCAAGCACGCGTCCTCGACGCTGTCAGTCAGACGTACTGAACAGCGGCAGCTCTCTTCCTGGTCTATGCAGCTGAGACCTCACCCGTCAGCGCAAGGACTCGGCGATCGATCACTTGTTCGAGACCGCTAGCTCGCAGCAGAGCTCTGCCTCAGCCTCCTTGTGGTCTCCTCCGACTGAGTCGTCAGCCACCGGGAGCATCACGCCATCGGGCTGCACCGCTGCCGCGTAGAAGCTCTACGGCAGCCGAGACGGCATGGAGGTACAGATGGAGGTACAGAGAAGAGGCCGGCTCCTAATGGAGCCGGCCCCTTGATGCCGCTGACCTGCGGCCTTACCTGTCGGGCTGACAGGATTTGAACCTGCGACCCCTTGACCCCCAGTCAAGTGCGCTACCAAGCTGCGCCACAGCCCGATGGCCCGAACCCCGTTCCCGGGGGGCGAACCGGTGACAACCTTACATCACCTCTTGCGCTTCTCCCGCACCCGCACGCTCAGCTCGATCGGCGTGCCGGTGAAGCCGAACTCCTCGCGCAGCCGGCGCTCCAGGAAGCGGCGGTAGCCGGCCTCCAGGAAGCCGCTGGCGAAGACCACGAAGCGCGGCGGGCGCGTGGAGGCCTGCGTGCCGAAGAGGATGCGCGGCTGCTTGCCGCCGCGCACCGGGTGCGGCTGCGCGGCCACGACCTGGCCCAGGAAGCTGTTCAGGCGCCCGGTGGGCACGCGGGTGTCCCAGGACTCCAGGGCGGTGTCCAGGGCGGGCACGAGCCTGTCGACGTGCCGGCCGGTCAGCGCGGAGACGTTTACCCGCGGCGCCCACGGGATCTGCACGAGCTCCTTCTCGATCTCGCGCTCGAGGTAGTGGCGGCGCTCCTCGTCGGTGCGGTCCCACTTGTTGTAGGCGATGACCAGCGCGCGGCCGGACTCCACCACCGTGGACACGATGCGGATGTCCTGCTCGGTGATGGGCTCGCTGGCGTCCAGCAGCACGACGGCCACCTCGGCCTTCTCCAGCGCCGCCTGGGTGCGCAGGGAGGCGTAGAAGTCCGCCCCGCGCGTCAGGTGCACGCGGCGGCGGATGCCGGCGGTGTCCACGAAGCGCCAGGTGCGCCCGCCCAGCTCGATGAGCTCGTCGACCGGGTCGCGGGTGGTGCCCGCCGTGGGGTGCACCACGACCCGCTCGGAGCCGGCGAGGCGGTTGAGCATGCTGGACTTGCCGACGTTGGGCCGCCCCAGCAGCGCCACGCGCCGCGGGCCGCCGGTGGGCAGCAGCCCGCCGCCGACGGCGGAGACCTCCGGCAGCAGCCGCACCGCGGCGTCCAGCGCGTCGCCGGTGCCGCGCCCGTGCAGGGCGGAGACCGGGTGCGGCTCGCCCAGGCCCAGGCCCCACAGCTCGGTGGCGTCGGCCTCCTGGCGCGGGCCGTCGACCTTGTTGGCCACCAGGACCACGGGCTTGCCGGAGCGGCGCAGCAGCCGCACGACCTGCTCGTCGGAGGAGGTGGCCCCCACGGTGGCGTCCACGACGAACACCACCGCGTCCGCCAGGTCGATGGCGATCTCGGCCTGCTCGGCCACGGCGAGGTTCAGGCCCTCGACCTTGCGCTCCCAGCCGCCGGTGTCCACGAGGGTGAAGTCGCGCCCGGCCCAGTTCGCCGGGTAGGAGACCCGGTCGCGCGTGACGCCGGGCACGTCCTCCACGACCGCCTCGCGGCGGCCGATGATGCGGTTGACCAGCGTGGACTTGCCCACGTTGGGCCGGCCCACCACGGCCAGCACCGGCAGCGGGCCGGCCGGGCCGTCCTCCGGCCCGCCGGGGCCGTCGGACTCCAGCAGCGCCACGTCCTCGGGCGAGAGGTCGTAGTCCTCCAGGCCCGCGCGCAGCGCGTTCTCCACGCCCGCCTCGTGCTGCTCGTCGTGCTGCTCGTGGTTCTCGTGCTCGTCAGGGGTGTCGGTGGTGCTCACCGCGGGCCTCCGGGTACGTCGTCGGACGCCATGTCCCCGAGCCCCAGCTCGTCGGCGTCCAGGTCGTCGGGCAGTGGGGTGCCGGTGCGGCGCATGCTCTCCAGCACGTGCGCCGAGAGCTTGTCGCGGACCTGGTCGACGGCCGCGGCCAGCGCGGCCCGGCCGGGCACGCCGGGTTCCTTCACCACGGTGAACGGCTCGCCGAAGCAGTAGTGCAGCGTGCGGCGCGGGGGCGGGGCGGTGCGGTTGCGCTCGCCGGGCCGGTGCGCGCCCAGGCACGCCACCGGCACCACCGGGGCGCCGGACTGCAGGGCGATCCACGCGATCCCCGAGCGCACCGAGGCGGCGTCGCCGCGCCCGCGGGTGCCCTCGGGGAAGACGCCGGCCGCGCCGCCCTCGGAGAGCACCCGCAGCACCGTCTGCAGCGCGTCGCGGTCGCCGTGGCTGCGGTCGATGGGGATCTGCCCGGCGCGCAGCAGCGCGCGGCCCACGATCCCGCCGAACATCTCCTTCTTCACCAGGAAGGCGACGTCGCGCGGGGCGACCGCGTACAGCAGCGGCCCGTCGGTGAGCGAGGCGTGGTTGGAGGCCAGCAGCACCGGGCCGGTGCGGGGCACGTTCTCGGCGCCGTGGACCTTCGCGTTCCAGACCACGTGGGCCAGGAAGCGCCCGAT
The DNA here is from genome assembly GCF_050871925.1 of Kineococcus gurbantunggutensis. Classification (NCBI taxonomy): domain Bacteria; kingdom Bacillati; phylum Actinomycetota; class Actinomycetes; order Kineosporiales; family Kineosporiaceae; genus Kineococcus; species Kineococcus gurbantunggutensis. Next base: position 32,290 of record NZ_JBJLSG010000021.1, on the reverse strand, counting down.
CCCCTTGGTCCACAGCTGCGGCCTGCCCGCGCGCGGCACCGCGACCTGCGCGGGCGCGCCGCTCACGCGCGCCCCCCGGCGGCGGTGCGCACCACGTCCAGCAGGGCGGCGACGGTGCCCTCGAGGTCCAGGTGCGTGGAGTCCAGCGTCACCACCCCGTCGGCGGCCGCGGTGAAGGCGGTGGTGCGCGCGTCGACGCGGTCGCGCTCGGAGACCGAGCGGCGCACCGCCTCCACGGCGGCCTCGTCGGCGGCGCCGAGGTCCTGCTGCGCGCGCCGGGCCAGGCGCACCCGCTCGTCGGCGGTCAGCAGCACCCGCACGTCGGCGTCGGGCGCCACGACGGTGGTGATGTCGCGGCCCTCGGCGACCACGCCGGGGCGCGCACCGGGCGCGGGGGCGGCGCAGGCGGACTCGATGAGCGCGCGCTGGCGCAGCACCAGGTCCGAGCGCACCGCGGGCACGGCCGCGACCGCGCTGACGGCGCCGGTCACCTCCGGCCCGCGCACCTCCTCGGTCAGGTCGGTCTCGGCGCCGTCGGCGCCGACCACCGCGATCGTCGGGCGCTGCGGGTCGGTGCCCACCGACAGCGCCACCGCGCGCACGTGCGCGGCCACCGCCTCGCGGTCGCCCAGGTCCACCCCGGCGCGCAGCGCCGACCACGTCACGGCGCGGTACATGGCGCCGGTGTCCAGGAAGGCCACGCCCAGCGCGCGCGCCGCGGCGCGGCTGACGCTGGACTTGCCGGAGCCGGAGGGCCCGTCCACGGCCACCACGAGCCCCGACGGCAGCGGGGCGGCGTCGGCAGCGGGGGCGGGGCTGTCGGCAGGGCTGTCGGCGGGCGCGACGGGACCGCGCGGGGTGGTGGGCACCGGACGAGGTTAGTCGACCCGCCGCACCCGCACCGAACGGTGCGCCCCGGCGCGGTGCGCCCTCAGGAGGCCGGGACCGTCCAGCCGCGCCCGCGCAGCGCCTCCGCCAGCGGCGCCGCCGCCGCCGGCAGCACGTCCACCGAGGCCAGCGCCACCGCCTGCCCGGGCGAGTGCTCCAGGCGCAGGTCCTCCAGGTTCACCCCCGCCGCCCCCACGTCGGCCAGCAGCCGGGCCAGCTCCCCGGGGCGGTCCGGCACCACGACCACCACGGTGGCGTACAGCGCCGGCGCGCCGCCGTGCTTGCCGGGGATGCGGTCGCGGCCCGCGCCGCCGGCGGCGACCGCCTCCGCCAGCCGCCCGCGCGCGCCGGGCGCGCCGGGGTCGGCCTGCAGCGCGCGCAGCGCGGCGACCACGCCGTCGAGGTCGTCGCGCAGCGCCTCGAGCACGTCGGCGACCGGCCCGGCGTTGGCGGCGAGGATCTGCGCCCAGAGCACCGGGTCGCTGCCGGCGATGCGGGTGACGTCGCGCAGCCCCTGCCCCGCCAGGGCCACGGCCGGCTCGGGGGCCTCGCGCAGGCGCGCGGCGACCAGGCTGGCGGCGACCTGCGGGGCGTGCGAGACCAGCGCCACCGCCTCGTCGTGCTCGGCGGCCGGCATCGGCACCGGCACCCCGCCGCAGTCCAGCGCCAGGTCGTGCACCAGGGCGACCGCCGCCCGGTCGGCGGCCTCGGTGGCGGCCACCACCCACGGGCGCCCGGCGAACAGGTCCGCGCGCGCCGAGACGGCCCCGCCGCGCTCGCGCCCGGCCATGGGGTGCCCGCCGACGTAGCGGGACAGGTCGGCGCCGGCGGCGCGCAGCGCGGCCAGCGGCCCGCCCTTGACGCTGGCCACGTCGGTGACCACCGCGGAGGGGTGCGCGGCCAGCTCGGCGGCCACCACGTCGGCGACCACGTCCGGCGGGGCGGCCACCAGCACCAGGCGCGGGTCGTCGCCGTCGGCGGGCAGCCGGCCGGCGCCCAGGTCGCGGGCCAGCGCCACCGCGGTGGGCGAGACGTCGCTGAGCACGACGTCCACCCCGCGCAGGGACAGCGCCAGGCCCGCCGAGGCGCCCAGCAGGCCGGTGCCGACGACGCGCACCGTGCCGGCGGTGCGCGCCGGGGCCGCCGCGTCCAGGGTCACCGCGGCCTACTGGGCGATGTCGCGGCGCAGGGCCTGCGCGCCGCGCAGGTAGACGTGGCGCACCTGCGAGCGCGCCAGCGGCGTCTCCACGTGGGCCATCAGGCGGATCACGCGCGGCATCGACCCGGCGACCTCCAGCTCGCGCGCGCACATCAGCGGCACGTCGCCCATGCCGAGCTCGCGGGCGGCGACGGCGGGGAACTCGCTGGTCAGGTCCGAGGTGCAGGTGAACAGGACGCTGATGAAGTCGTCGAGCACCAGGTCGTTGACCCGGACCACCTCCGCGACCAGCTCGCGCGTCGCGGCGAGCACGACCTCGCGCTCGTCGACGTCCACCTGCACCGCACCCCGCACCGCCCGCACCGACACGGCGCTCACCGTACTGGTGCCGGCGGGGCCGGCGCGGGCGGGCCGCCGATCACAGCCCCACGGCCGCCATGAGCTGCTGGACCTCGCCGCGGGTCAGGCGGCGGTTCTTGCCCGGCTTGAGGTCGCCGAGCACCAGCGGGCCCATCTGGGTGCGCACGAGCTTCAGGACCGGGTAGCCCTCGGCGTCCAGCAGGCGCCGCACGACGTGCTTGCGGCCCTCGTGCAGCACGACCTCCACCAGCGCGTAGCCGGGCTTGGAGTCCACCATCTTGAAGGAGTCCACGGTCACCGGCCCGTCCTCCAGCTCCACCCCGGAGCGCAGGTTGCGGCCCAGCTCGCGCTTGACGGGCCCGCGCACCTCGGCCAGGTACGTCTTCTGCACGCCGAAGGAGGGGTGCTGCAGGCGGTGCGCGAGCGCGCCGTCGTTGGTCAGCAGGATCAGGCCCTCGGTGTCCAGGTCCAGGCGCCCGACGTGGAAGAGGCGCTCCTCGCGCGGCCCCACCATGTCCGCCAGGTTCAGCCGGTCCTGCTCGTCGAACATGGTCGAGACGACGCCCTTGGGCTTGTTGACCATGATGTAGACCATCTCGTCGTCCACCGAGAAGCGCAGGCCGTCGACGTGGACCACCTGGCGGGTCGGGTCCACGCGCACGCCCAGCTCGGTGACGACCTCGCCGTCGACGGTGACGCGCCCGGCGGTGATCATCTCCTCGCAGGCGCGGCGCGAGCCCGCACCCGCCTGGGCGAGGAACTTCTGCAGGCGCACGCCCTCGGGGTCGTGCACGTCGGCGCCGCGGCGGGTCTGCGGGCCCGGCCCACGCCGCGGCGGGGCGGGCGCGGGCTTGATGTCGTCGGTCATGCGGCGCGCGGCGCCGCGGCCGGCGGAGCGCTTGCCGGGCTGGTCGCCGCTGCGCTTGCCGAACGGCTTGCCGCCCCCGCCGGGCCCTGCGCCGCGGCCGGGCCGGCCGCCGGGACCGCCCTGGCGGCGGCTGCCGCCCCCTCGGGGCGCGGTGGGGCTCATCGTGGTTCCTCCTGCTGGTCGTCGGGCGTCGCGGGGGCCTGCGGCTGCGCCGTGGCCTCCGGCGCCGCGTCGTCCGCGGCGCTCGCGCGCAAAGAACCATCATCCCCCACCGCGGGCCCGACGCCGACCGCCGCGGCGGCGGGTTCGCCCAGGGCGTCGCCGCGCGCGTCGGCACCAGCGTCGGCACCAGCGTCGACACCGGCGTCGACACCGGGGTCGGCGGGTGCGGCCACGGCGTCGGCGACCGCGCCCGCCAGGGCCGCGCCGGGCTCGGGGGCGAGCACCTCGCGCGGCTCGAGGTCCTCGGGGTCGACGTCCTCGGGCAGGAACGGGGCCAGCGGCGGCAGGTCGTCCAGGCTCTCCAGCCCCATGCGCTGCAGGAACTCGCCCGTGGTGCGGTACAGGGTGGCGCCGCTGGTGGCCTCCACGCCCGCCTCGGTGACCAGGCCGCGGGTCAGCAGGGTGCGCATCACGCCGTCCACGGACACCCCGCGCACCGCCGAGACGCGCGCGCGGCTGACCGGCTGGCGGTAGGCGACGATCGCGAGGGTCTCCAGCGCGGCCTGGGTGAGCTTGGCGGTCTGCCCGTCCAGCAGGAACGCCTCCACGACGTCGGCGTGCTCGGCGCGCGAGTACACCCGCCAGCCGCCGCCGCTCTCGCGAAGCTCGAAGCCGCGCCCGGCCTCGTCGTACTCCCCCGCCAGCTCGCGCAGCAGCAGGTCCACCTCGTCCACCGACTCGCCGGTGGCGCGCGCCAGGGCGGCGGCGGCCACGGGCTCGTCGGCGACCATGAGCACCGCCTCGACCGCGGCGCGCACCCGCCGGCCCGGGTCCTCCACCGGCCCGCCCACCGGGTCGTCCACCGGCCCGCCCACCGGGTCCTGCACCGGCCCGCCGTCCCGCACGTCCCCGCTCACCGCTCTCCCCCCGGCGCGGCGTCCGCGCCCTCGAACTCGTCGACCCCCGCCAGCACGGCGGCGGCGCCCGCGGCGCCGTCGGCGGCGGGCGCGTCCCAGCGCACCGTCAGGGTGCCCAGCGCCTCCGGCTGCTCCAGGCGCACCCGCCGCTCGCGGAACAGCTCCAGCACGGCCAGGAACCGGGCGACCACCACCAGGGTGCCCAGCTCGCCCTCCCCGGCGTCCTGCGCGATCTGCGCGAACGTCAGGCTGCCGCTGCGGCGCAGGCGCTCCACCAGCAGCGCGGCCTGCTCGCGCACGCTGACGGCGCTGGCGTGCAGGTGCTCCAGCCCCACCACCGGCTCCGGCTTGGGCGTCAGCGCCCGCGCGGCGACCGCGGCGAGCTGCTCGGGGCTGACGGTGAGCACCAGCTCGGGCAGCAGCCTCTCGAAGTGCGGCTCCACCGCCACCGCGCGCGGCACCCGCCGCGAGGCCCGCGCGAAGGCCTCGCCGAGGACGGCGGCGACCCGCTTGTAGGCGCGGTACTGCAGCAGCCGGGCGAACAGCAGGTCCCGCGCCTCCAGCAGGGCCAGGTCCTCGGGGTCCTCCACGTCCGCGGCCGGCAGCAGGCGCGCGGCCTTCAGGTCCAGCAGCGTGGCCGCGACGACGAGGAACTCGCTGGCCTCGTCGAGGTCCCAGTCCCCCTCGCCGGCCGAGACGGCCCGCAGGTGCGCGATGAAGTCGTCGGTCACCCGCGCCAGCGCCACCTCGGTGACGTCGAGCTGGTGCTTGGTGATCAGGCCGAGCAGCAGGTCGAAGGGGCCGGAGAAGTTCTCCAGCCGGACCTCGAACCCGCCGCGCGCGCCGGCGGGTGCGTCGCCGCGGGTGCCCTCGGGCAGGGGCGGTCTGGAGGGGGGCACCACGGGGGCCACGGTACCGACCCCCCGGTCCGCCCCCGCTCCCCCGCGCCCGCCGGCACCCCGGCGGCGGCAGGTCCACGCAGTCCCCGAACGCCGCACCGCCCTCGTGGTCCACGAGCACGAACGTCGTGGCGTCGGGGAGGTGCCGGGTCGCGTCGTCCACACGCCCGTCCGGGCGGTCGCGCAGGCGCGCTCACACCGCCGCGCGCAGCGCGGCCAGCCAGGGGGCGTACTCCTCCGGGGGCAGCCGGCGCGCGGTGCCGCGCAGGCCCAGGACGCCGAGGTCCAGGGTCCCGGCGTCGTCGACCGAGAAGCGCCAGGACGCCTCGGGCACGTCCCCCACGCACAGCACGGCGACGGGGGTGCGCCCGCCGGCGGTCAGGCGCACCAGCCGCTGCACCTGCGCGGGGGCGGGGCGGCCGGAGACCGCCACGACCGTCGGCCGCGGGCGCCCGGCCTCGCGGGCCAGCCGACCGGCGAGCAGGTCCCCGCCCCGCCCGGTGCGCCCGTGCCGCGCCTCGAGCAGCTCCAGCAGCGCGTCCAGGGCCGCGTGCGCGGTGAGGTTCCCCGGCGCCAGCACGGACAGCTGGTCGCCGAAGCCCACGAGGTGCACGTCGACCCCGTCGGACCACGCGTTCGTCGCCAGCTCCACCGCCATCGAGGTCACCACGTCCCGGGCCGCCTCCGCCCGGCCGCCGACGGCGATCAGGCCCGGGGCGCTCTCGAGGTCGACGAGGACCTCGTGCTCGCCGCTGCCGGCGACGTCGACGAGCGCCGGGTACGGCGCGGCGGCGCCCTCGCCCCCCGGCGCCCCGGCCGGTGCCCCGGCCGGCGGCGCGGCGGGCAGGTCGGCGCGGGCCACGCGCCAGGCGCCGCCCTCCAGCACCGTCCAGGGCGCCGGCGGGACGGCCGCGGCCCCCTCCGGGCGGGTGCCCAGGTGCAGCACGAGCTCGTCGGCGGACAGGTGCGCGGCGACCACCTCCGGCAGCGGCAGCCCGGCGGCGGCCCGCCCGGCGGCCAGGGCGCGTAGGGCCGTGTCGAGGAACCGGGCGCGCGGGGCGTCGGCGGCGAGGCGGACGTGCTCGACCACCTCGTCCCCGCCGCGCCCGCGGGTGCGGCCCGACAGCGCCGACAGCACCCCGGCGAGCAGCAGCCCCCCGCTGAGGGCACCCCTGGCGACGGCGCCGGGGACCTGCTGCGCGGCGGGGCCCGGCAGTGCCGCGTCGGCGGAGGAGGCGGCGTGGGCGTGGGCCGCGGGCACGGCGGGAGCGGCGACCGGGGCGGGGGCCGGTGCGGGCAGGAGGGGCACCGCGGGCCCGGCGCCGACGGCGTCGGCCGGCAGCAGCAGCACCCACCCGGGGCGGATGAGGTCGGCGTCGACGAGCCGGGAGCCGTCGGGCTGCACCCGGTCCCGGTTCAGCTCGAAGACCTCCCGGTAGCGCAGCGGGTCGCCCAGGGTCCGCTCGGCGATGTCCCACAGGCAGTCGTGGTGCCGGCCGTGCGGGGGCTGCACGACGTAGCTGACGAGCCCGCCGGCGGCCGGGGCGGGGTCCGCGGCGGGCCACCCCGCGTCGGCGCTCGCCGCGGGACCCTGCGCGGTGGGGCCCTGCGCACCGGGCGCCTGCGCGGCGGGGGCGCTGCGCGCGGCGCCGGCCTCCGTGCCGTGCGCGGCCGGCGCCGCGGACCGCCCGGGCCCGGCCGTCGTGCCGGCCACCGCCGCCACGGACGGCGCCGCGGGGCTCTGCGGCACCCACGCGGCCCCCGCGGCCAGCAGCAGCACCGCGGCGACGAGGCGCTGGGCCAGGACCTGGCTGGCCCCGCCCAGGCGCAGCCGGGCGGCGGTGCCGCCGCGCGTCCACGCGGCCAGCTCCACGGCGACGCACACGGCGAAGTGGCCCCACACCAGCCACAGCACGGCGGCCAGCACGTCCACCACGGCGCTCGCGGTGAGCTCGGCGTCGAGCCAGGAGCGGGTGGGCGCGCTCGCGGGCAGCGGGTTGCCCACGAGGTGCACCAGGGCGAGCGGGACGCCGCCGAGCACGGCGAGCAGGACGAGCGCGGCGGCCGCGCCGCGCAGCAGCTCCAGCGGTCGCGCGTGCGGGGACGGCGCGCGCCGGGGCAGCCGCGCCGGGGTGCGGCGCGGGCCGGGCAGGGTGGAGGTGGGCATGGCTCCTCGGGTTCTCTCGGTCCCCCGGCCCTCCCGGCGGGGTGCGGGCCGGTTCCGGAGGGGGTGGTGGTCGGTCAGCGCGCCAGGGGCACGACGAGCGTCTGCACCTCGGTCACGCGCAGACCGGTGGTGGTCTCCAGGTCCACGACGCGCAGCGTGCTCCACGTCGCCCCGGCGTCCTGGCTCACCTCGATGCGCCACGTCTCGTGCGCCTCCACGGTGAAGGTGTCGCTCTCGCGGCCGCGGGAGCGCCCGGCGGAGGTGGTGCGGTAGGTGTGCGAGCACAGGGTCGGCCCGCTGCGGACCGTGGCGCCCGGCGCCAGCCGGTCCCCGCGCCCGCTGCAGCGCACGGTGGTGGAACGCTCCTCGCCGGGGTCGACCCGCAGCTCCTCCATCACGGCCCGCACCCGCGTGCTGCCCGAGACCAACGGCCGCGGGTCGGCGCTCTCCCCGCGCGAGAAGGCGATCGTCTGCCCGACGCGGGGGGTCGTGGAGGGGGAGGTGACCACGCCGAGGGTGTGGATCTGGCCGCGGCGCTCGCGGGCCAGCTCCACGTACGCCTGCTGCCCGGCGGTCAGCTCGCTCCAGAACGGGCAGCGCTGCGGGTCGTCGGGCGAGACCACCACGGTCGAGGGGGAGAACCGGAGGTTCCACGAGGGCACCCCGGTGCGCGGGTCCGGCGGCGGGGTGACGGTGATCTGCTGGAACTCCCGCGGCGGGGCGGGCGGCGGGGGCGGCGGCGGCCCGGTGGGGGTGGGCGCGGCGGTGGTAGGCGCGGTGGTGGTGGGCGAGGCCGTGGGCGCCGGAACCGGTGACGCCGTCGGACCCGCCGCCGGGCCCGGGGAGGTGGTGGGGACGGCGGTGGGACCCGGGGCCGGCGGTGCGGTCGGGTTCGAGGTAGGGGCCGCGGTGGGGTTCGGCGCCGGGGACGCGGTGGGGTCCGCGGTCGGGGCGGCCGCGGCGAGCAGCCGGGCCGCCGGGGTGCGCGGCGCGGCGGCCGCACCGCCGGCGGGGTCGGCGGGGGTTGCCCCGGGGGTTTCGACAGGGGTCCCGTCGGGGGTTCCGTCGGGAGTCCCGTCGAGGGTTCCCCCGGTGCTGACCGGCGGGTCGGCGAGGTCGCGCGGGTCGGGCGCGGCGCCGTCCTGCAGCCAGCACGTGGGCGCGGGCGCGCCCTGCAGCAGGTCCAGGAAGCTGCGCGCGCGGCGCCCGCTGCCCGCGCAGCGCAGCGAGTAGGTGCCGCGCGAGGTGGCCCGGGTCAGGCACGAGCCGGCGGTGCCGTGCACCTCGTCGGCGGCGGAGGCCAGCAGCCGCGCCGCGCCGGCCTCGGCCGCCGACGCCGGCGCCGCCGCGACCGGCACCGCCCCGACGGCCAGGGCCAGCGCGGCCAGCGCGGTCACCGCGCCGCGCACCCGCCGCACCGCGTGCGCACCCATCAGAACCTCTCCTCCCGCACCTGGTCGGCCGAGCACGCCTCGCCGGTGCCGGCCACGTCGTCGACGAGCCAGCGCTCGCCGCTGCGCACCACGACCGCGACGGCGCGCGCGTGGTGCGCCGGGTTCAGCGGCTGCCCGCCGGCCCGGTCCACCTGCCAGCCGCGGTCCTGCAGGCACAGCTGCAGCTCCACGCGGTCCTCGCCCAGCCGGGTGCTGCCGAGCACCCCCACCGGGTACGGCCCGGGCATCTCGTCGCCGAGGTTGGCCGCCAGCAGCGGCACGGCCCACCCCAGCGCGGCCGGGGTGAGGGTGGCGGTGAACGCCGGCAGGGCCGCCGGGTCGCTCTGCCGGGCGTTGATCGCCAGCGCCTGCTGGCGCAGGTACTCGCGCAGCGCCACCACGGCGGGGTCGCCGCCGCGGAGGTCGGCGGCCGCGTCCGGCTCCCCCGCCGCGGGGGCCCGCACCGCCGCGCCCGGGGCCGACGGGGTCGGTGGGGTCGGTGGGGCCACCGGGGAGGTCGCGCTCGTGCAGGCGGCCGGCGCGCAGCCCGCTGCGGCGGCCAGCAGCAGCACCGCCGCGGTCCGGGTCCGCGAGCCGCTCACCGCACGTGCTCCTCGTCGGTGCCCTCGAAGGGGCGGGCGCGCCCGTCGCCGCCGGCGCGCAGCTCGCGCACGCCCACGATGCCCAGCAGGGTCGTCGGCACGACGACGTCCACGTGGGCCACCACGACGGTGCGGCGGCCCTGCGGGTCGCCCTCGGCGGTGGTGCCGCGGAAGCAGCCGCCCGGGTCGACGACCGGGCCGCCCGCCGCCGCGGCGGCCCGGCAGTAGGCGGTGACGCGCTCGGCGACGCGCTCGTCCGGCAGCAGCCGCAGGTCCGGCGCGTCGAGCTCGACGGCGGCCGCTCCGGCGCGCGCGGCCTCCTCGGCGTAGGCGATCGCGCGGGCGCGGGCGTTCAGCTGCCGGGAGGCGTCGACGACCAGGCCGGCCAGCAGGAGCAGGACCAGCGCCAGCACCGGCACGGCCGGGGCGATGGAGCCGTCGTCGCGGCGGGGCCGCGCGGGCGGCGAGGGGCTGGTCACGACACCTCCCGGTTCGGGTCGAGGGGGCTGGAGAAGGACGCGTGGACGGTGAGGCTGCCGGGCAGGCCGGGCAGGCCCAGGTCGGCCAGGGAGTACGTGCAGCGGGCGGTGACGGTCACCGCGGTGCCGGGCACCAGCGGGGCGATCTCGTCCACGGTGAGGGAGTCGGCGCAGTCCCCCGGGCCCAGGGAGGTCCGCACGACCTCGCCGGCGCGCTCGTGCGCCGCGCCCGCCGAGCGGGACTGGGTGGCCGAGCGGGCCGCGTCGCGCACGCCGGCGTCCAGCGTCGCCGAGACCTGCGCGACGCGCGCGTACGCCAGCAGCAGCCCGATCAGCAGCAGCAGGACCGGTGCGACGAGGGTGAGCTCCAGCGCCACGCTGCCGGAGTCGGGACGCCCGGTGCGCCCCGGGCGCCCGGGGTGCCGGGTGCGCCGGTTCACCGCGCCCCCTGGAACCGCTCCAGGGTGCCGACGGCGCGCTGGGTGGTCGTCAGCTCCAGGCCGGGCACGAGGCTGACGACCCGGCCGGAGACCTCCACGGCGACCCTGCGCCGCTCCGGCTGCCACGTGGTGCGCACCCGCGGCTGCAGCAGCGACTCGCGCCCGAGGGTCCCGGCGAACTGGCGCACGTGCTCCTCCACCGCCGGCTGGCCGGCGTCGACGGACTGCTGGTCGGGCAGCACGCGCAGCTGGGCGACGCCCTCGCGCGCGGCCTCCAGGGCGACCGAGCGCCCGTAGGCCCACAGCCCCACCTGGACGGCGAAGAACACCAGCAGCAGGAACACCGGCGCGACGAAGGCCATCTCCAGCGCCGCGGAACCCTCCTCGCGCCGGTCGACCCCGCGCCGGCTCACCTGGTGCCGGCCCCCGAGGCGCTCCCGCCGGCGCAGGCCGAGCCCACGGCGACGTTCGCGCACTCCCGCAGGTCGTTCCCCTTGGACTGCACGATGTTGAAGACGACGCCGCCGATGACGGAGGCGGCCACCACCACGACCGCGGCGATGATGGCCCACTCCAGCGCCGAGGCGCCGCTGTCGCGGCCGCGGGCGGCGGCGCGGCGGGCGCGCGACGCGAGCGCGGAACGCGCGCGGACGAGGACGGTCGGGTTCGAGGGCACGGGTCTCTCCTTGTGCTTCACGGGATCGGTGCGCGGCCGGTGCGGGACCGGCCGGGCGGGTTCAGGACTGGCCGAGCAGGTTCGAGACGGCGGGGAAGGCCAGGAACACCATGAACGCGGTGCACAGCAGCAGCTGGGCGACGAGCATCGACTGCGACTTCTCGCCCGCCTCGCCCTCCACGTCCGCCATGTCGCGCCGGCGCACGGTCGCCGCGCGCGCCGCCAGCGAGGCGCGGATCTTCGCGCCGTCGTCGGCGGCCAGGACCAGCGCACCGGCCAGGTCGGTGAGCTCGGGCACGGCCAGCTCCTCGCCCAGGCGCCCCAGCGCGTCCCAGGGGTTCTCCCCCAGCAGCCGGGCGTTCGCCAGGGCCTGCCGCACGCGCACCAGGGCCCAGTAGTCGCTGACCGAGGCGGAGCTCAGCAGCGCCTCGGGCAGGCCGCGGCCACCGGCGAGGTTCATCGCCACCAGGTCGCAGAACACCCCCACGACGCGGCGGAAGTCGCGGCGGCGGCGCGCCGCGTCCGAGCGCAGCGCCAGGTCGGGCACGGCCAGACCCAGGCCGCCCAGGAGCAGGGCCAGCGACAGCGGCACCCCGCCGGGCAGCGGCACGCCGAACAGCCGCAGGACCGCCCAGCACACCGGCGCCAGCAGCAGCAGGAGCAGCGCGGCGAGCACCTTCGTCGCCAGGAACTCCCCGGTGCCGCGGCCGAGGACGGCCAGGTCGGCGCGGGTGCGCCGCAGCCGCCAGCCGCGCTCGGTGCTGAGCACCTCCAGCCTGTCCCCCAGCGAGCGGACCAGGTGCCCGGTGAGGCGGGTCAGGCCGAGCAGCCCGCGCTCCGGCGCGGCGGAGGCCGCGGCCTCGGCCGCGCTGAGCAGGCGGCGGCGCGAGGACCTGCGCAGGCCGTCGTGGCGGGCGACCTGCACCGCCAGCGACGGCCGCGGGCGCAGCACCACCGCCAGCACCAGCAGGACACCGGCACCCAGCGCGGCGCCGGACAGCAGGGCGGCGCTCACCGGCCCGCCCCCGCGCCCGCGGCGAGGAACCGCTCGTGCGTCTCCACGCGGGCCAGGCGGCGCAGCCACAGCAGGGCCACCACCAGCACGGCGCCGACCACCAGCAGCGCCAGCTGCCCGGGCACCGAGGAGTACGGCGCCACGTAGGGGCGGTTGAACACCGCGAGCAGCCCCATGACGCCCAGCACGATGAGCAGGACGATCTGCACGCTGCGGCGGATGCTGCGCCGGCTGGCCTCGATGCGCCGGCGCACGTCCAGCTCCTCGCGGGTGGAGGCCGCCAGCGCCGTCAGCACGTCGCGCAGCCCCGGCCCGCGCAGGCGGGCGTTGAGCACCAGCGCCGCGCACACCACGTCGGCGCTGGGGTCGTCGACGTCGTCGGCGAAGCGCACCAGCGCGTCGGGCAGGGGCTCGCGGATGCGCAGCCGGTCCACCAGCAGGTTCAGCGAGGGGCGCAGCACCGGCGCGGACGTGCTCGCGGTGGCCGGGATCGCCTGCTCCAGCCCGATCGCGCCGGCGATGGTGTCGCGCAGCGACTCCGTCCACGTCGCCAGCGCCTCCAGGCGGGCGATGCCGCGGCCGGCCTCGGCCCCGGCGCCGAACAGCCGGTCCCAGCAGGCGACGAGCAGGCCGATGCCGATGCCGGCCACCAGCCAGCGGGTGAGCACGAGGGCGAGCACCCCGGCGCCGGCGCTGAGCAGGGCTCGGCGGCTGAGGTGCGGCAGCCGGCGCCGCCGGGACGGGCGGCCCGAGGGCCCCGGCGCGCGGCCGGCGAGACCGGCCGCGAGCACCAGGACGCCGGCGGTCGCGGTGCCCGCGGTCAGCGCCGCGAGGACCTCCGGCGCCAGCGCGGCGGCCACCGCGCCGGTCGCACCGGTCGTGCCGTTCACGCCGACCACCGGTCCACCACGGGCGCCGACCAGCCGGCCGCCTCCAGGTCCGCGGCGCGCTGCAGCGGCGCGTGGGCGCGCGCCACGCCGTCCGGGCCGGCGGCGAACACCTCCGAGGACAGCACCCGGCCGTCCACGCCCGTCACCTCGCGCACGCTGGCGACGGCGCGCCGCAGACCGCCACCGGCGTGGTGGTCGTTGCGCTTGGCGAGGAAGACGACGAAGTCCACCGCCCCCGCGATGAGCATGTGGCTGGCCTCCACCGGCAGGTGCTCCTGCGCCTGCAGCGCGTACGTGGCGATGCGGTTGAAGACCTCCGCGGAGGAGTTCGCGTGGATCGTCGACAGCGAGCCGTCGTTGCCCTGGCTCATCGCGTTGAGCATCGTGACGATCTCGTCGCCGAGGACCTCGCCGACGATGACCCGGCTGGGGTTCATGCGCAGCGAGCGCCGCACCAGCTCGGCCATGCCCACCCCGCCCAGGCCCTCGGAGTTCGGCAGCCGCTCCTCGAACGCGACGGCGTTCGGGTGCGCCTGCACGTCCTGGTCCAGCCCCAGCTCCAGGGCACGCTCGACCGTGATGAGCCGCTCGTGCGGCGGGATCTCCGCGGCCAGCGCGCGCAGCAGGGTCGTCTTCCCGGAGTTCGTCGAACCGGCGATCATGATGTTCTTGCGGGCGCGCACGGCGGCGCGCAGGAAGAGCGCCAGGTCCTCGCTCATCGACCCCGCGGCCACCAGGTCCGCCAGCGTGGCCCTGGCCAGGCGGGCGCGGCGGATGCTCAGCGCGGGCCGCTGGCACACCCCCATGACGGCGGACAGCCGGGAGCCGTCGGGCAGGCGCAGGTCCAGCTGCGGGTTCGCCGCGTCGAAGGGCCGGCTGGTCAGGCCGACGTTCGCCGCCAGCACCTGCACCAGCTCCACGAGGTCCTCGTCGGACTCCGCGACCGGCTCGTGCAGCTCCTCGCGGCCGTCGGCGTAGCTGACGAACACGCGGTCGCACCCGTTGACGTCGACGTTCTCGACGTCGGGGTCCTCCAGCAGCGGCTGCAGGCGGCCGACGCCGAACAGCGCCGCGCCGATCGCCGCGGCCACCGCCTCCTCCGCCGCCGGCGTCAGCGGCGGGCGGCCGGCGCCCACCTCGGCGCGGGCGTGGTCCTCCAGCACCTGCACCACCAGCGAGCGCGCGAACTGGCGCTCGTCGGCGCTGGACATCGGCGCGCGGCCGGCGGCGTCGTCGCGGCGGCGCTGGGCGGAGAGCCGGTCGGCGACCTGGCTGCGCAGGCGGCGCACCAGCTCGTGGTCCACGCCCGCGGCGCCCGCGCCGCGGCGGGGCGCGGGGACGTGACCGGCGGGTGCGGGGACGGCGGCGGGGCCGGTGGTGGGGGTGCTCACGAGGCCCTCCGGTGCTCGCCGGCGGCCGCGGCCGCCAGGGTCGTCACGACGGCGCGCCCGGCGCGCACCAGGGCGGTGCGCTCCGGGCGGGCGGTGCGCGCGCCGTCGAAGACGCGCGCGCCGGCGGGGTCCAGCGGCAGGCGGCCGAAGTCCTCCACCCAGCGCCCCGTCGCACGCAGCACCTCGGCGGCCTCGTCGCCGTCACCGCGGCGCGCGTCGCCGACGACGAGGACGCCGGTGCGCGGCTGCAGGCCGTCGGCGCGGCGCAGCGCCGTGCCCAGCCAGCTCAGCCGCCGGCGGGCGTGCAGCACGGAGGCCACGTCGTCGCGCACGACGAGGACGACCACGTCCGACCCGCGCAGCAGCGGCAGGTGCACCGGCTCGGTGGTCACCCGCCCGGCGTCGACGACGACGTCGGTGCCCTCGGTGCCCAGCTGCGCGGCCGCGGCACCCACCGCCGGCCAGCTGCCGGCGGCGGCGCCGGCCTGCTGCGGGTGCGTCAGGCCGCACACCACGGCCGTGCCGCCGGCCGCGCGCTGGGCCTCGTCGAGCAGCTGCTGCGGCTGCAGGCCGCGGCGCGCGGACGTCAGCAGCGGCAGCAGCCCCCGCTCGGCGTCCAGCACGCCCCCGGCGTCACCGGGCAGGCGGGCGGCGACGTCACCGCCGGCGGGGTCGGCGTCGAGCACCACGACGTCGCGCGGCCACAGCGCGGCCGTCAGCAGCGCGGCGGTGGTCGCGCCCGGCGAACCCTTGGCGGAGAGGAAGGACAGGATCGCCACCGCTCACTCCCGCACCAGGTCGACGTCCGGGCGGGTGCCGTCGGCCACGCGCGCGACGGCCACCTGGCCGGCGGCGGCGGCGGCGACCACGGCCGCGGAGCGCTGCGCCGGCACCAGCAGCGACACCGCGTCGGAGCCGGAGGCGCCGCCGGCGCCGGCGTCGACCACGCGGGCCGCCGCCAGCAGGACCGTGCCCGCGGGGTCGCCGGTGACGGTGGCGCCGCCGTCCTCGGCGACGAGGTAGGCGCGCACCACGTCCCCGGAGCGCAGCGCCCCGCTGGGCCGCTGCTCGGGCCCCAGCACCACGCCGACCACGGCGGCGTCGGCGGGCACCGCGCCGCCGGCCAGGAACATCGTGCGGTTCACCAGGGTGTCCGCGGGGACCCGGGTGGTGGCCCAGGTGCCCACGAAGTTGCCGATCGCGGCGGCCGGCACGACGGCCGCGCCGTCGGCGGCCACGCGCGCCACCCGCAGGTCCTCGGCCTCGACGCGCTCGCCGGGCTCGATGTCGTGGCGGGCGACGAGCACGTCGACGCGGTCGCCGCTGCGGTGGACGACCAGGGCGCTGCCCAGCGCGCCGCCCAGGACGAGGACCAGGCCCAGGGCCAGCAGCGCCGGCCGGCGCTCGCGGACGGGGGCGGGCACGCGCCGGGCGCCGGAGTCCGGGACCTGGCCGGGCGCGCCGGCGCGGGGCGGGGCTGCGGTGGGGGGCATGGCCCCGACGCTCGCACGGCGGGACCGGCGCCACGGTCACCGCCGGCGACCGGTTCCGCCGACCGGTGGAGCGTTCTCACTCGTCCTGACCACAGCGCCCGCACAGCGCGTGACCAGATCGGGTGACGGCACCCCGGGTGGCCGCACCCGGCCCCCGGGACCGTCCCCGGGCGGCCCCGCGGCCGGGGTGCGCGGGCGCCGGCGGAGCTCGGGCCCGCGGGGCGGCAGCGGAGGCCTCAGGAGGCGCGCAGGGGCTCCGCGGCGGGTGCGGCGGCGGGCTCCAGCGCCTCGCCCAGGGCGCGGGCCACCAGGGCCACGGTGGGCTCGCGCAGCACCGACAGGTGCTCCCCGGGCACGCCCACGCTGCTCCACGGCCCGCTCAGGTGCGCGGCCCAGCCGCGGCGCGCCACCGCGTCCGGGTCGTCCTCGGCGAGCACGACGAGCGTGCGGCCCGGGTACGGGGTGGTGCGGTACCAGCGCTGCAGGAAGATGCCCTGGCGGTAGTAGCGCTCGTAGCGGTCGCGGCCGCGGGGCAGGTCCAGGCCCGTGGTGCCCAGGGCCACCGCGCCGCGCAGCAGGCCGAGCGGTCCAGGGGACAGGGCCGGCGGCATGACCGACGGGTCCGGCGGGTAGGAGTCCAGCAGCGCGAGGAGCTCGACCTCCTCGCCGGCGGCGCGCAGCTGCTGGGCCATCTCCAGGGCCACCAGGCCGCCCAGGGAGAACCCGGCGATCCGGTACGGCCCGTGCGGCTGCACCGAGCGCACCGAGCGCACGTTCCGCCGCGCCAGGGCGCGCACCGACCAGTCCGGGCGCGCCCGGTTCTCCAGGCCGTTGGCCTGCAGCCCCCACACCGGCACCCCGGGCGGCACCCGGTCGGCCAGCGCCCGGAAGCTCAGCGCGGTCCCGCCGGCCCCGGCCACGCAGAACAGCGGCGCGGCGCCGCCCCCGCGGCGCAGCGCCACCAGCGTGGTGGAGGTGCGCCGGCGGTCCTGCTGCAGCGCCGCGGCGAGCTCGCGCGGCGTGGGGCACGCCACCAGGTCGGCGGTGGACAACCGGTCGGCGTCCAGGCCGAGCTCGGCGGTCACCGTGGCGATGAGCGCCTCGGCGGCCAGCGAGTCCCCGCCGGCGCGGAAGAAGTCGGCGTCCACGCCCAGGTGGGGCACGTCCAGCGCCCGCTCGAACATGCGGGTCAGGACGTTCTCGAAGTCGTTGACGGGTTCCTCGCTGCCCGTGGCGTCGGGGACGGCGGGCAGCTGCGAGCGGTCCAGCTTCCCGCGCTCGGTGCGCGGCAGCGCGTGCAGGAACTCCACGTGCTCGGGGACCATGTGCGCCGGCAGGTTCTCGCGCACCAGGGCGCGCACCGCCGAGGCACTGGGGCGGTCGCCCGACCACACGACGAACGCGACCAGCCGCACCCGGCCCGTGCGCGGGGACGGCTGGCCCACCACCACGGCCTCGCGCACCTGCGGCTGGGCGAACAGCAGCGCCTCCACCTCGCCGGGTTCCACCAGCAGCCCGCGCACCTTGACGCTGTGGTCGCTGCGCCCCAGCAGGCGCAGGCACCCGTCCTCGCCGAGGACGCCGACGTCGCTGGTGAGGAAGGAGCGGGTGCCGTCGGGGTTCTCGCTGAACACCTCGGCCGTGCGCTCGGGCGCTCCCCAGTAGCTGCACGTCAGCCACGGGGAGGTGACCACGACGCGCCCGGTGCCGTGCGCGCGGCGCTCGCCGTCCTCGCCGAGCACCTCGAAGCGGGCACCGGGCACCGCGTGCCCCACGGGGGTGGCGCCCTCGGGGGAGGGGTCCTGCGGGTCGATGCGGAGCTCGGCCATCAGCCACGTCTCGGTGGAGCCGTAGCGGTTGCGCAGCACGCACCGCGGGCCCACGGCCGCGCGCACGGTGCGCAGCTCCGCGCCGTGGACGGTCTCCCCCGCCATCGTGACGCTGACCAGGCCGTCCATGCGCTCGCCGGGCGCCAGCGCCGCCATCGCCCCGCGCAGGATCGCCGGCGAGGCGTGCAGGACGTCGACGCCGACCTCGCGCATCCAGCCGGGCAGCTCGGCCACCGAGCGCCGCCGCGGGTCGAACAGCTCCTGGCGGGCCCCGGAGAGCAGGCACGCCAGGGTGACGCCGATGCCGGCGCTGAAACCCATCGGCAGCAGGTGGGCCACGACGTTGCCCGCCCCGTAGCAGCCGGTGCCCACGGAGTTCACCCAGGCGTCGTGCAGGATCGAGCGGTGGTCGCAGGCCACGCCCTTGGGGGCGCCGGTGGAGCCGGAGGTGTAGACGATGACCGCGGTGTCCTCGGGGCGCGCGGCGGTGGCGAGCAGCTCGCGCGCGGCCTCGCGGTGGTCGCCGCCAGCGTGCCGGCCCGCGTCCGGGTCCAGCACCGTGGCGACGAGCTCGGCGGCGGTGCCGGCGCGGGCGGCGTCGCTGACGCAGATCGAGGCGCCGGCGGACTCCACGTAGTGCCGCAGGCGCGCCGCGGGGGTGGTGGGGTCCAGGACGACGACGGGGCTGCCGGCGGCGACGACGCCGACGACGGCGGCCACGGCGCCGACGTCGTGACCGCGCAGCACCGCGACGGGGCGCCCGGCGGAGCCGGCCCCCAGCACCGCGGCGCGCACGCGGGCGGCGCGCAGCAGCAGGTCGGTGCCGCTCAGCCGCCGCTCGCCGTCGGCGGCCAGGACGCGGTCCGCGGCGTCGAGCGCGACCTCCACGATGCGCGGCAGCAGCGTGCCCGCGGCGTGCCCCTCCGAGATCGGCGCAACCATTCGACTACTCCCCGTTACGTTTTCGCGGCCGCTCCCCCCGCGGCCAGGAGCGCACGATAACGGCTGCGGGCCGGTGCGGCCCGCCGTTCCGGGCACGGCGGGCGCCGACCGCCCTGTCGGCGGTCCGGGCACCACGGGGCGTCAGCAACGGTGGACCCCGCGTGGAGCGCGCGGGGTCCTCGGCGGGGTGCGCGGCGGGGTCCCGGGGGCTCGCGGGGGCCCGCGGGGGCCCGCTGCGGCGGCGCTCAGGCCGCGTCGCCGCGCGCGACCAGCTCGCGCGCCAGCTGCCGGTACGCCTCGGCCCCCGGGTGGTTGCCCGCGTAGACGGTGATCGGCTCGGCCGCCACGGTCGCGTCCGGGAACTTCACCGTCCGCCCGATGACCGTGTGGAAGACGTCGTCGCCGAACGCCTCGACCACGCGCGAGACGACCTCGCGGCTGTGCAGCGTGCGCCCGTCGTACATCGTCGCCAGGATGCCGTCGATCTCCAGGACCGGGTTCAGCCGCTCCTGCACCTTCTCGATGGTCTCCACCAGCAGCGCCACGCCGCGCAGCGCGAAGAACTCGCACTCCAGCGGGATCACCACCCCGTGCGCGGCCGTGAGCGCGTTCACGGTGAGCAGCCCCAGGGAGGGCTGGCAGTCGATGAGCACGACGTCGTAGTCGCCCAGCACCGGCCGCAGCGCCCGCGCCAGCACGCTCTCGCGCGCCACCTCGCCCACCAGCTGCACCTCGGCCGCCGACAGGTCGATGTTCGCGGGCAGCAGGTCCAGCCCCTCCAGCCCCGTCTCGCGGATCACCTCGCGCACGTCCGTGCCCGGCTCCATCAGCAGCTGGTAGACCGTGCGGTCCAGCTCGTGGGAGTTCACCCCCAGGCCCGCGGACAGCGCCCCCTGCGGGTCGAAGTCGACCAGCAGGACGCGGCGGCCGTACTCGGCCAGCGCCGCGCCCAGGTTGATGGCCGTGGTGGTCTTGCCCACCCCGCCCTTCTGGTTGCACATCGCGATGACCCTCGCGGGACCGTGCTGCTGCAGCGCGGACGGCACCGGGAAGTCGGGCACCGGGCGGCCCGTGGGCCCGGCCTGCGGGCCCAGCTCCATCGCGCCCTGCACCTCGCGCGCCGGCTCACCCGCGGCCGGGGCCTGCCCGGGCGCCGCGGACGGCGGCCAGGGCGAGGGCTCCGCGGCGGGCGCGGTGCCCGGCTGCTCGCGCTGGTCGGGGTGCCCGGGCTGCGGCGGCGTCCCCGTCGGCGCACCCGCCGCACCGGGCACCGGCGGGATCGAGGGGGCGGACGTCGGGAACTCGCTGGTCACTGGCGTGCCACATCCTCGGGCGTTCTCGGGCGGTGCCCCGCGCCCCGCTTCCGCGGTCGCGCAGGTGCGCTGGCGCGGTCGACCTTAGTCCGCCCGCCGCGGTGCGCGCTGGGCCCGGGGGTCCGCTCCGGCGCCGACGGCGCGCAGCGGGTCCACCGCCGCCCGCTCGGGCACGTGCCCGGGCAGCTGCTCGAGCACCTGCCCGGGCACCTGCTCGGGCACCTGCGCGTAGACCTGGGTCGTGGCCACCGAGGCGTGGCCGAGCAGCTCCTGCACCGCCCGCACGTCGGCGCCGGCGCCCAGCAGGTGCGCCGCGAAGGAGTGCCGCAGCGTGTGCGGGGAGACGGCCCGGGTGAGGCCGGCCCGCCCCGCGGCCGCCTGCAGCACCGCCCACGCGCTCTGCCGCGACAGGCGCGCCCCGCGCGTGTTGAGGAACAGCGCCGCGGTGCCCGCACCGGGCGGGGCCAGCTGCGGACGCGCGCGCAGCAGGTACTGCTCCAGGGCCCGCCCGGCGCGCTCGCCCAGCGGCACCACCCGCTCCCTGGCGCTGCCGCCGCGCAGGCGCACCGCGCCGGCGCGCCCGGGCGGCCGGGCGGGCACGTCGTCCAGGTCCAGGCCCACCGCCTCGCCGATGCGCGCGCCGCTGCCGTACAGCAGCTCCAGCAGCGCGCGGTCGCGCAGCGCCACCGGGGAGCCGCCCTGGCCGGCCACCTCCAGCAGCCGGGTGACCTCCTCCACCGTCAGCGCCACCGGCAGCCGCCGCGGCGGTGTCGGCGGCCGCACCAGGGAGGCCGGGTCCGCGCCGCTGCGCCCCCGGGCGTGCAGGAAGCGGTGCCAGCCGCGCACCGCCGAGGCGGTGCGCGCCGCCGAGCTGGCCGTCAGGGGCGCTCCGCCGTCGGCGCCGCTGCGCAGGCCCGCCACGAAGGCGCTCACCGTCGCCTCGTCCACGGCCGCGGGCTCGTCCACCCCGCGCGCGGTGAGGAAGCGCAGGTAGCGGTGCAGGTCGCGCCGGTAGGCGCCCAGCGTGTTCTGCGACAGCTCCCGCTCCACCCGCAGGTGGGCCAGGTAGTCGTGCAGCGCCCCCACCAGCGGACCCCCGGGCTCCCGCACGCCGGCGGGGGTCGCGGAGGTCACGGGCGGCACCCTGGTGACACTAGGGCAGCGCACCGCGCCGGGCGGGCAGCGACGCGTCGGGCCGGGCGCCCGCCCCGCCGGGGCGGGCGCCGCTCACCTCAGCGCCGCAGCACGCCCTCCGGCCAGGGCTCCTCCGCCGGGCGCAGCGTCGACCAGCCCGCCGCGCGCGCGGCGTGCACCGCCAGCACGCCGACGACCGTGCCCGGGTTGTGCAGGCGCCCCTCCAGCACGGCGCGCACCGCCTCGTCCAGCGGCAGGCGCACCGGCACCATGTCCCGCTCCTCGTCCTCGCGGTCGTGCCGCTCGGCCGCGGGCACCGCCGACAGCCCGCGCGCCAGGTAGATGCGGTTGGCCTCGCTGGAGCCGCCCGGGGAGTTGAACCAGTCCACGACCACGGCCCACTCGGCCGCCACCAGGTCCGCCTCCTCGGCGAGCTCGCGCCGGGCGGCCGTCAGCGGCGCCTCGCCCTCGACGTCCAGCAGGCCCGCGGGCAGCTCCCACAGCTCCCGGCGCACCGGGTGGCGGTACTGCTTGAGCAGCAGCACGTTCTCCTCGCCGTCCAGGGCGAGCACCGTCACCGCGCCGGGGTGGCGCTGCACGTCGCGGGTGACGGTGGACACCTCCCCGCCGGCGCCGGGCAGCTCCACCTCCTCGCGCACCACGTCCCACACGCGGCCGGTGAACGCCACCTCGGTGGAGCGCAGGGTGCGCTGCACCCGCGCGTCGGCGACCTGCTCGCCGGTCACCACCGGCACCCGGAGCTCCTCGGGGAAGCCGCTCACGAGGTCACCTCCGACAGCTCGGCCGGCTCGCCGGCGCCCGCGGTGCGCGCCTCGGCGTGCTCCTCGGAGGGCTCCGGCTCCACGTCCAGCAGCTGCTCCTCGCGCTGGCGCTGCAGGGCCGCCGCCACCAGACCGGAGAACAGCGGGTGCGAGCGCGTCGGGCGGGACTTGAACTCCGGGTGCGCCTGGGTGGCCACGTAGTACGGGTGCACCTCCTCGGGCAGCTCCACGAACTCCACGAGCTCCCGGTCCGGGGACAGGCCCGAGAACCGCAGGCCCGCCCGCTCCAGCTGGTCGCGGTAGGAGTTGTTCACCTCGTACCGGTGCCGGTGCCGCTCGGAGATGCGCTCGCTGCCGTAGGCGCCCGCCACCACCGAGCCCGGCTGCAGCACCGCCTCGTAGGAGCCCAGGCGCATCGTGCCGCCCATGTCGCCGGCACCGGCGACGATGTGCTTCTGCTCGGCCATCGTGGCGATGACCGGGTGCTCGGCGTCCGGCTCGAACTCCGTGGAGCTGGCCCCGGTCAGGCCGGCGACGTTGCGGGCGTACTCGATCACCATGCACTGCAGGCCCAGGCACAGCCCCAGCGTCGGCACGCCGTTCTCGCGCGCCCAGCGCAGCGCGCCGAGCTTGCCCTCGATGCCGCGCACGCCGAAACCGCCCGGCACGCAGACCGCGTCGACGTCGCGCAGGTGCCGGCGCGCGCCCTCGGGGGTGGCGCACTCGTCGGCGGCGACCCAGCGGATGTCCACCTTGGCGTCCTCGGCGAAACCCCCGGCGCGCAGCGCCTCGGTCACCGACAGGTACGCGTCGGGCAGGTCGATGTACTTGCCCACCAGGGCGATCTCGACCCGGCGGCGCGGGGAGTGCACCCGGCGCAGCAGCTCGTCCCAGGTGGTCCAGTCCACGTCGCGGAACGACAGGTTCAGCTTGCGCACCAGGTACGCGTCCAGGCCCTCGCGGTGCAGGACCTTGGGGATGTCGTAGATCGAGGGCGCGTCGATGGCCGCCACGACGGCCTCGTCGTCCACGTCGCACATCGAGGCGATCTTGCGCTTGACGCCCTCGGGGATCTCCCGGTCCGAGCGGCACACGATCGCGTCGGGCTGGATGCCGATGCTGCGCAGCGCGGCCACGGAGTGCTGCGTGGGCTTGGTCTTCAGCTCGCCGCTGGGCCCGATGTACGGCACCAGCGAGACGTGCACGAAGAACACGTTGTCGCGGCCCAGGCGCTGGCGGACCTGGCGGGCGGCCTCCAGGAACGGCTGGGACTCGATGTCGCCGACGGTGCCGCCGACCTCGGTGATGATGATGTCGATGTCCTCGCGGGCCTGCGCGCGCATCCGGTCGACGATCTCGTTGGTGATGTGCGGGATGACCTGCACGGTGTCGCCCAGGTACTCCCCGCGCCGCTCCTTGGCGATGACGGAGGAGTACACCTGCCCGGTCGTGACGTTCGCCGAGGCGTCGAAGCGCACGTCCAGGAAGCGCTCGTAGTGGCCGATGTCCAGGTCCGTCTCGGCGCCGTCGTCGGTGACGAAGACCTCGCCGTGCTGGAACGGGTTCATCGTGCCGGGGTCGACGTTCAAGTATGGGTCGAGCTTCTGCATCGCCACCCGCAGACCGCGGGCGCGGAGGAGGCGACCGAGGCTGGAGGCCGTCAGACCCTTCCCGAGGGAGGAGGCCACCCCCCCGGTGACGAAGACGTGCTGGGTGCGGGACTCGGGGTTGCTGCGGTTCGCCACGGACTTCGAGGTTACCCCACGCCGGGGACCCCGGCGGTCGCGCGCCGGCGGCGGGCGTCCCGGGCCCGCCGGTGCTCGCGCACGACCTGCGCCAGCGCGTCCGCCGCCACGGGCAGCCGGGCGGCGCGCTCGCGCGCCAGCGCCGCCCGGCGCGCGCGCAGGTCCGGGTCCGCCAGCAGCGCGTCCAGGGCCGCGGCCAGCGCCGCGGCGTCGCCCACCGGCACCAGCAGCGCGGCGGTGCCGGTGACCTCCGCGGTGCCGCCGGCGTCGGTGGCCACCACCGGCACGCCCGCGCGCAGGGCCTCCTGCAGGAAGACCGGCTGCCCCTCCCAGGTGCTGGCGCTGACGGCGACGTCGGCCGAGGCCAGCAGGCCGGGCACGTCGTCGCGCGCGCCGAGCAGCCGCACCGGCAGCCCCTCGGCCGCCACCCGGGCCGCCAGCGCCGCCCGCAGCGGCCCGTCGCCGGCCACGACGACCCGCGCGGGGCGCCGCAGCAGCACGGCGGCGTCCAGCAGCACGTCCAGGCCCTTCTGCGGGGCCAGCCGGGCCACGGCGAGCACCACCGGCTCCCCCGGCGGCAGGACCGGCTCGCCCGGCGGCAGCACCGGTGCGGGCACCAGCGCGCGCACGGCGCGGCGCGCCCCGGCCGCCCGGGCCTGCTGCAGCAGGTCGCCGGAGACGGCCAGCACGACGTCCGCGGCGCGGCACACCGCGTCCTGCACCGCCCGGCCCAGCCGCGCCCGCGCTCCCGCGCCCAGCACCGCGTTGTGCAGGGTCACCACCAGCGGCGGGCGCGGGCGCAGCGAGCGGACCGCCAGGGCGGCCACCAGGCCCGCGCGCACGCCGTGGGCGTGCACCACCGCCCCGCGCGCGGAGGGGGCGCGCAGGGCGGTGCGCAGGCGCAGCGCCGCGCGCGCGTCGCGCACCGGGTCCAGCGAGGCCCCCACCTCCACGGCCGTGGTCGCCGCGGCGAACGCGAAGCGCCGCAGCGTCTGCGCCGGGGCCGCCACGTGCACCACGTGGCCCCGGCCCGCCAGCCCCTCGCACAGCTGCGCGACGTGCCGGCCCACCCCGCCGGCGCTCGTGCCGAGCACGAGCACCACCGGCCCGCGCTCCCCGTCCCGCCCGTCCACCCGGACCCCCTCCACCGTCGTCGACCCTCCCGAACCGTCGCGCCCGAACCGTGGCGCCCCGAACCTTCGCGGCCGCGCTCAGGGGCGCCGCCGGGGGCGCCCGCCGGCGCCCCTCAGCGGGTCACCAGATGCGCACCCGCTCGGCCTCGTCCATCCACAGCCCGTCGCCCGGGCGGACGCCGAACGCGTCGTGGAACTCCTGCAGGTTGCGCACCACCGCGTTGCAGCGGAACTCCGGCGGGGAGTGCGGGTCGATCGCCAGCCGGCGGGCCACCTCGGCGGGGCGGACCTTGCCGCACCACACCCGCGCCCAGCCGAAGAAGAGCCGCTGGCTGCCCGTCAGGCCGTCCACGACGGGCGCCTCGGCCCCGCCCAGGGAGATCTCGTACGCCTTGTGCGCGATCGTCAGGCCGCCCAGGTCGCCGATGTTCTCACCCACGGTCAGGGCGCCGTTGACGTGCTGGCCGGGCGTCTCCGGCGGCTCCAGCGCGTCGTACTGGGCGATCAGGGCCGCGGTGCGCTGGCCGAACTCCTCGCGGTCGGCGTCGGTCCACCAGTCGCGCAGGTTGCCGTCGCCGTCGTACTTGGCGCCCTGGTCGTCGAAGCCGTGGCCGATCTCGTGGCCGATCACGGCGCCGATGCCGCCGTAGTTCTCGGCGTCGTCGGCGTCCAGGGAGAAGAACGGCGGGCGCAGGATCGCCGCGGGGAAGACGATCTCGTTCATGCCCGGGTTGTAGTAGGCGTTGACCGTCTGCGGGGTCATGAACCACTCCGAGCGGTCCACCGGGGCGCCCAGCTTGGCCAGCTCCCGGTCCACCTCGAAGGCGAAGGCGCGCCGCACGTTGCCCAGCAGGTCGCCGCGCTCGACGCTCAGCGCCGAGTAGTCCCGCCAGCGCTCGGGGTGGCCGATCTTGGGCGTGAACTTGCCCAGCTTCTCCAGCGCGCGGTCCTTGGTCTCGCGCGTCATCCAGTCCAGGGCCTCGATGTCCTGGCGGTACGCCTCGACGAGGTTGGCGACCAGCTCCTCCATGCGCGCCTTGGCCGCCGGCGGGAAGTGCTCGGCGACGTACAGCTCGCCCAGCGCCTCGCCCAGGGCGCCCTCCACCAGGCCCACGCCGCGCTTCCAGCGCTCGCGCAGCTGCGGGGCCCCGGTCAGCGTCGTGCCGTAGAAGGCGAAGTTCTCCGCCACCAGCTCCTCGTGCAGGTACGGGGCCGCCTGGTGCAGCACCCGCCAGCCCAGCCACTCGCGCCAGGTGGACACCGGTGTGCCCGCCAGCACCTCCGCCAGGCCCTGCAGGTAGCTGGGCTGGCGCACCACGACCTCGGCCAGGGCCGAGTCCGGCAGGCCGGCCGCGGCCGTCCACGCGCCCAGGTCCACGCCCGGCAGCAGCGCCGCCAGCCCGGCGCGGTCCAGCTTGTTGTAGGTGGCGTTGGCGTCGCGGTTGCGCACCCGGTCCCAGTGGTGGGCGGCCAGGGCGGTCTCCAGCTCCAGCACCCGCCGGGCGCTGCCCGCGGGGTCCGGGCGCCCGCCGATCGTCAGCACCCGCTCCACGTGCGCGACGTACGCCTCGCGCAGCTGCGCGTGCTGCTCCTCGCGGTAGTACGACTCGTCGGGCAGGCCCAGGCCGGACTGGGTGACGTAGACGACGTAGGTGTCCGAGCGGGCGTTGTCGGTGTCCACCCAGTAGGCGAAGGGGCCGCCCACGCCCAGGCGCTCGAAGCGGCCCAGCAGCCGCACCAGGGCCTCGACGCCGTCGACGGCGTCCACGGCGGCCAGCTCGCCGGCCACCGGGGTCGTGCCCAGCTCCTCGACGCGGGCGGTGTCCATGAACGAGGCGAACAGGTCGCCGATCTTCTGCTGCACGCTGCCGGCGGGGGCCGAGCCGTCCGCCGCGGCGGCCGCGGCGGCCTCCACGAGGGCCCGGCACTGCGCCTCGGACTCGTCGCGCAGGCGCACGAAGGCGCCGTCCACGGCGCGGTCGTCGGGGATCTCGGACGTCGCCAGCCAGCGGCCGTTGACGTGGCGGAAGAGGTCGTCCTGCGGGCGGACGGAGGGGTCCAGGTCGTCCACCGCGGAGCGCTGGTCCGTGATCGAGCTCATGGCGCGAGCCTAGGCCCGGAGCGCTGCGCGCGCCCCGGGCCCGGGCGCCGCGTCGGGCACCGCGTCAGGCGGTGCGCAGCGCGGCGGCGCGGCGGTCGGCGACCGCCACCGCCGTGGTCAGCACCAGCGCCAGGGCGGTGGCCACCGCGATCACCAGCGCCATCGCGTGCTCGTCGCCGCCCAGCACGCCGGTCAGGACGCCGACGAGCCCGCCCACGCCCGACTGCAGGGCGGTCACCAGGGCCGCGGCCGCGCCGGCGCTGGCGCCGTACGGCTCCAGGGCCATCGTCACCGCGTTGGGCATGATCAGGCCCAGCGTCAGCAGCAGCAGCCACAGCGGCACCACGAAGGCCAGCAGCTGCTCGGCGCCGGAGAGCACGACCGCGCCCAGCACCAGCGAGAGCACCAGCGCCGCGGTGACCCCGACGCGCAGCAGGGCCGGGGAGCCGAAGCGCTGCACGAGCGCGGCGTTGACCTGGCTGCCGCCGACGAGGGCGACGCCCATGACGGCGAAGAGGACCGCGAACTGCGTGGTGCTCAGCCCGAACTCCTCCTGGAAGACGAACGGGGAGGTCGCCACGTAGCTCATGACCACCGACATCGCCAGGCCCGGCACGACCGCCAGGGCCATGAAGCGGCGGTCGCGCACCAGCGCGCCGTAGCCGCTGAAGCTGCGCAGCACGCGCCCGCCGCGGCGGCGGGTGACCGGCACCGCGGGCCCGGTGGCGCGCGAGGCCTGCGCGGGCACCTCGGCGGCCAGCTCCGGGCGCGTCTCGGGCAGCTTGCGCCACACGGCCAGCAGCACCAGCACGCCCACGCCGGCCAGGATCGCCAGCACCGGCCGCCAGCCGGTGCGCTCGGCGATCGCGCCGCCGATCGTGGGGGCGAACAGCGGCGCGACGCCGATGACGAGGATCAGGCGGGACATCAGGCGCGCGGCCCTGGGCCCGGTGAACAGGTCGCGGATGATCGCCATGCCGACGACCGACCCGGCGGCCGCGCCCATCCCCGACAGGAAGCGGGCGGCGACCAGGGAGGGCAGGTCCGGGGCCACCGCGCACAGCAGGGCGGCCACCACGTACACGCCGAAGCCCACCACGGCGGGCTTGCGGCGCCCGTAGGCGTCGCTGAGCGGACCGCTGATGAGCTGCCCCAGGGCGGAGCCGACGAGCACCCCGGTGATGGTGAGCTGGGCGTTGGCGGCGGTGGTGCCGAGGTCGGCGGCCACCTCCGGCAGCGAGGGCAGGTACAGGTCGATGGTGACCGCGCCGAGGGCGGCCATGACGCCGAGCAGCAGCACCAGCCCGAAGGTGGAGGTGCTGCGGGAGGAGGAGGTCTTCGGTGGGGAGGTGGGCAGCGCGGTCATCGCGGGAGCGGTCCTCGGGAGCCTGGTGAGGTGGTGCGCCGCGCGCCGTCGAGCGGTGCAGGACGGGGCGGGGCGCCGACCGTCCCCTCCACCCTAGGGCGGTCGGCGCTCCGCGTCTCCCCCGTTACGCGCCGCGACTGATCCGGTTCAGCCCACCGCTCAGCCGCGCGGCGGCTCCGGCGGCTTCGGGCCGGCCTTGACGGGGAAGTCGCCGGTCCAGCCCATGCGCTCCTCCGCGGCGGCCAGCACGCGACCGCGCACGCCGAACCACCCCAGCACCAGCAGCGGGACGATGACGCCCAGGGCGTAGACGGTGGGCCGGCTGTCCTCGTCGTAGGCCATGACGGCCAGCACGGCCACGAGGAAGGCCAGCACGAGGTAGCCGGTGAACGGCGCGCCGAAGAGCCGGTAGTCCGGGCGGGTGACGACGCCCCGCTTCGACCAGCGGTGCAGCTTCAGCTGGCACAGCACGATCGTGCCCCAGCTGGCGACGATGCCCAGCGCGGAGGCGTTGAGGACGATCTCGAAGGCGCGGCCCGGGGCGACGTAGTTCAGGAGCACGCCCAGCACCGCCACGCAGCCGGTGATCGCGATGCCGCCGAAGGGCACGCCCCCCTTGTTCAGCTTCGCGGCGAAGCGCGGCGCGGAGCCGTTCATCGCCATCGAGCGCACGATGCGGCCGGTGGAGTACAGGCCCGCGTTCAGGCTGGACAGCGCCGAGGTGAGCACGACGAAGTTCATGACGTCGCCGGCGCCGGGCACGCCGATGCGCGAGAAGAAGGTGACGAAGGGGCTCTCGTCGGCGGAGTAGGCGCTGTACGGTAGCAGCAGGGCCAGCAGCACCAGCGAGCCGCAGTAGAAGACGACGATGCGCACGATGACCGTGTTGATGGCGCGCGGCATGATCTTCTCGGGGTTCTCGGTCTCCCCCGCCGCGGTGCCCACGAGCTCCACGGCGGCGTAGGCGAAGACCACGCCGGAGACCACCACGACCAGCGGCACGGCGCCGGTGGGGAACCAGCCGCCGTTCTCGGCGACCACCGACAGGCCCGTCGGGCGCCCCTGCACGGGGAAGCGCCCGGCGAGGAAGACGATCCCGACCAGCAGGAAGGCGGTCAGGGCGACGACCTTGATCAGGGCGAACCAGAACTCCATCTCGCCGAAGATCCGCACCGAGACCAGGTTCAGGCCCAGCACCACGACCAGGGCGATCAGCGCCAGCAGCCACTGCGGGGCGGCGGAGAAGGTGTCCCAGTAGTGCACGTAGGTGGCGATGGCGGTGATGTCGACGATCGCCGTCATCGCCCAGTTGAACCAGTACATCCACCCGGCCACGAAGGCGGCCTTCTCGCCGTAGAACTCGCGCGCGTAGGAGACGAAGGAGCCCGAGGAGGGCCGGTGCAGCACCAGCTCGCCCAGCGCGCGCAGGATGAGGAAGACGAAGAAGCCGCAGACGCCGTAGACGAGGAAGAGCCCGGGCCCGGCGCTGACCAGGCGGCCGCCGGCCCCGAGGAAGAGGCCGGTGCCGATGGCGCCGCCGATGGCGATCATCTGGAGCTGGCGGTTCTTCAGGCCCTTGTGCAGGCCCCCCTCCTCGTGCGAGAAGTCGCGCGGGGCGGTGCCCCCCGGGCCCGTGGTGCGCTCTGCCGACATGGCGGTCCTCCCGATCGGGGTCGTGCGGAGGATGCTTCCACCGCGCAACGACCCGTGCGAACCCCGGGGGGCGCCGGGCCCCGGCCGCGGGCGGCTCAGCCCTCGGCGGCGGAGCACCCGCCCGCCGGGACCGGCACGCCGGCGGCGGTGCCCGCGCGGCGCGCGGAGCGGGCGGCGCGGGCGGTGAGCACCAGCGCGGCCGCGCCCAGCAGCACCACCAGGGCGGCGTAGCCCTCGGCGACCGCGCGCAGCCCCAGGTGCGGGGTCAGCAGGCCCCCGACGACGGAGGGCACCCCGAACGCCAGGTAGCACATGACGTAGACGGCGGCCAGGACCCCGGCGCGCTCGGACGCCGGGGCGGTGGCCACGACCGCGCGCAGCCCGCCCTGGAAGGCGGCGCCGAAGCCGACGCCGGAGACGACCGAGGCGGTGAAGAACAGCGGCGTGGACGCCTGCTGCAGCGCCAGCACCAGCAGCGCCGGGCCGACCAGGAAGGCGCCCGCGCCCGCGGCGGCCACCCGGCGCGCCGGCAGGGAGCGCGTGAGCACGCCCACCAGGGCGCCGGTGCCGGTGAGGCTGGCGACGACGAGGCCGCCCACGAGGTGGTCGCCGCGGCCCAGCACGCCGGCGGCGATGGAGGGGCCCAGGCCCAGGAACAGCCCGCCCAGGGCCCAGCTGCCCGTGAGGGCCGGGGCCATCGCGGTCAGCACCGGGCGCACCGGGGCGGGCACGTGCACCGAGGGCACCAGGGACGCGCGGGCGCCGGGCACGCGCGGGGCCGGCTCGGGCGCGGCCAGCAGCGCCACCGCGCACAGCGCCAGCAGGACCGCGGCCACCGCGTAGACCAGGCGGGTGGGGGCGGGGGCGTACTGCACGAGCAGGCCGGAGCCCAGGCCGCCGACCATGAGGCCGAAGGGCGGCACCGCGCCGTTGAGGGTCTGCGCCAGGGCGCCGCGGCGCCCGGCCAGGTCGAGCATCCACGCCCCCAGGGCGCCGATCGCGGCGCCGGTGCCCACGCCCTGCAGGGCGCGGGCGGCCACCAGCCAGGCGGCGGAGTCCGCCAGCAGGAACCCGGCCAGCGCGGCCAGGACCCCGCCCAGGCCCGCGACGACGACGGCGCGGCGGCCCAGGTGGTCGGACAGCGAGCCGACGGTGAGCAGCGCGAGCAGCAGGGTGCCGGCGTAGACGGCGAAGACGACGGTGACGGTCGTCGCGCTCAGCCCCCACTCCTGCTGGTACACCGGGAAGATCGGCGAGGGCGCCGAGGAGGCGGAGACCAGCACGGCCAGGGTGGCGGCGACCAGCCAGAACGCGGCGCGCTCGGGCAGCAGCGGCGAGCGGCGCGGGCGGGGGGAGTCGGGCACGGGTCTCCTCGGTGTCGGCGCGGGCGGGGGCACCGGGGACCGTTCGCCGGCACGATCGTCAAGCAGGTTGCCCCGGGACCTTGTTCCCGCGCGGCCCGCGCGCCACCCGCCGGGGCGCGCGGACACCGCCCGCCGGGTGGCCCGCCGGGCGCGCGGGTAGCGTCCCGGCCAGGAGCACGGGGCGGCGCGCGACGCGCCGCGCGAGGCGGAGCAGCGGGAGGACACCGATGGGCGTGACCCTGGCCAAGGGCGGCAACGTGTCGCTGACGAAGGTGGCGCCGGACCTCAGGCAGGCCGCCGTCGGCCTGGGCTGGGACGTGCGCACCACCACCGGCGTGGACTTCGACCTCGACGCCAGCGCGCTGCTGCTCGGCGCCGGCGGCAAGGTCCTCTCCGACGCCCACTTCGTCTTCTACAACCAGCTCACCAGCCCCGAGGGGGCCGTGCGGCACACCGGAGACAACCGCACCGGCGAGGGCGAGGGCGACGACGAGGTCGTCGAGGTCGACCTGCCGGACGTGCCCGTGCAGTGCCAGCGGATCGTCTTCGCCGTCTCCATCCACGAGGCCGAGGCCCGCCGGCAGAGCTTCGGGCAGGTGCACGGGGCCTTCATCCGCCTCGTGGACCGCGCCACCGGCGAGGAGGTCGTGCGCTTCGACCTGTCCGAGGACGCCTCCACCGAGACCGCGATGGTCTTCGGCGAGGTGTACCGGCGCGACGCGGAGTGGAAGTTCCGCGCCGTCGGGCAGGGCTACGCCGACGGCCTGCGCGGCATCGCGCTGGACTTCGGCGTGGCGGTGGACTGAGCGCCCGGCCCGCGCGCGCCGGGCGTGCCGCGCTCGCCGACGAGGTCCGGCAGCTCGATGCCCAGGCCGGTGCGCGGCGCGCCCGCCGGGCGCGCGCCCGGGCGCGAGCGGGCGCAGGTGCGGCCCACCAGGGCGGCGACGAGCAGGATGACGACGAGGGACACCAGAACGGTCACGACGACCTCCTCGCGGACGCGGGGGGGGGGGGGGGGGGGGGGGGGGGGGGGGGGGGGGGGGGGGGGGGGGGGGGGGGGGGCGGGGGGGGGGGGCGCGCGGCCGGGGG